>JAGARY010000390.1 GCA_017622055.1 Treponema sp.
GACGTCTTTCAACACGTTTACAACCTTGGCATTCTGCTTGATTTTTAAGTCTGCCATTTTCAATCATTGTTTTCATTATGATTTCACCACCACAGTCAGGGCAGATGAATTTTTGTGTTGCAACAGTAGTACGAGAGTTTTTACTAGCTCCAGCCATATATTTGCCTCCAATCGAATATTCGTGAAATAATAATATTGAAAAAAAGGGTTAAAGTCAATAGACGAGTTTTGTTGTATACCAAAGTTTTGCTTTGCAAAACTTGAGGCGTCGTTAATTGAATCCTTATTTTTAAATTATTCCTTTAACGACGCCATTGACCTTCATCCCCTTTTTTGATATTATAACCAAATAGTTAACTAATTTATAATTTTTTTGGGGGTCTCCATTGGCAGGCAAAAAATCATCTGCAGAAAAAAGACATGCACAAAGTGAAGTTCGCAGACTTCATAATAAAGCAATTAAAAGTACATGCAAAACTTATGCAAAACAATTTGTAGAAGCTGTTCATGCTAAAGATCAAAAATTAGCAGAAGAAAAACTTAAATGCTTAGTTTCAGAACTTGACAGTGCACGCAGTAAAGGTGTTTTAACAAGAAACGCTGTTTCACGCAAAAAGTCAAGAATGATGAAACTTTACAATGTTTCATTTGCTGCTCCTGCAGCTAACTAATTTTATAATTAGTTTTTAGACTTTATCTAAATGAATCCAGTTGGAGTTATCTTCAACTGGTTTTTTTTTTTGCAAAAAAGAAATTACAAAATAAAAGTTCTAGTTGAAGAATACAGAAAATTTGGTAGAATTAAAAAAGGTATAAAAATGAATAAAAAAGTAACAAAAATTGATTTAGTAAATGAGATTTATAATAAAACTGAAGTTTCTAAAAAAGATGTTGCAATTGTTGTTGATGCATTTTTATCTGAACTTAAAGAATCTTTAGCAAATGAATCAAACATTGAACTTCGTGGTTTTGGAACTTTTGAATTAAGTTATAGAAAAGAAAGTGATTCTGCAAGAAATCCTAAAACTGGTGAAAAAGTAAAAGTTGAATCTCATTATGTGGCAAAATTTAGACCAGGAAAAGAATTAAAAGAATCTCTAATGAAAATAAAACATAATGATGAATAAAAAGTTTAGTTTTGTAATTTCCATTTTTTTAATTTTTATTGCAAGTTTTTTATTTATGCTTGCAAATCCTAGTTTTGTAAACTCTAATGGGCTTGGATTTATTGCCTTTTTTTATTTTTTTCCAATATTAATTGTTATTCATAATCAAAATTATAAAAGCAACATTTTTTTTGGCTTTTTATACGGTTTTTTATCATATTTTTTGTATGCTTTTTGGCTAGTTTCTTACGGTGTTTTAATTCAAAGTTTATTGTGTGTTTTATATGGTGCATTTTGGTCAATTTTATTTTGTCTTTTAAAATTTGCAGATTTATATTTTAAAAAATGTGGATTTCTTATTCAGTTTTTGATTATTCTTTCTTTTGAGTTTATAAAAACAAAAGGATTTTTAGGTTTTGGATATGGAATTTCAGGATACTCTCAATGGCAAAATTTATATTTAATTCAAATTGCAAATCTTTTTGGAGTTTTTGGTGTTTCTGCAATTGTGATTTTTCCTTCTTTTTTGATGTATGAAATCTATAAAAAAATCAAAAATCATCAGCAAAACTTTTTGTCTGTATTGTTTTTTAGCGGTGTTTGGATTTTGTTATTTTGTGCCACACTTTTATATGGGAAAAATCAAATCAAAAAAAATGAAAATGTAAGTGTAAAATCAAAAGTTTCTATTATTGCAATTCAAAATAACGAAGATCCTTGGGGAAGTGGCTTTAATTATTATAGAAGTTCAATTCAACAATTAATAAACATTACAAATGATGCTTTAAAAAATTATCCAGAAGTTGATATTGTCGTTTGGCCAGAAACAGCCGTAGTTCCTTCTGTGAGTCATTTTTATGATGAAGAAAAATCAAATAGAAAATTATTGATTGAAGCACTAATGCATTATTTTGAAAGTAAAGATTGCAATTTTTTAATTGGTAATGGCTTTTCTGAATTTGATAATATAAATCAAAAGATTTATAATTCTGCATTATTTTTTGAACAAGATAAAAATATTTTGCCGCCTAAACCTGTTGTTTATTCAAAAAATCATCTTGTTCCATTTTCAGAGCATTTGCCTTTTGGAATTAAATCTAATTTTTTAGAAAAGAATTTTGATTTTCATTTTTGGAATGAAGGGCAGGATGTTATTGTTTTTGAAGATGATGATTTTTGTTTTGGAACACCGATTTGTTTTGAAGATACTTTTGATGATATTCCCAGAAAAATGAAAAATAAAGGAGCCAATTTTTTTATTTCATTGATTAATGATTCTTGGGGAAATAGTTTTGTTTGTCAAAATCAACATTTGGCAATATCTGTGTTTAGAGCTGTAGAAAATAAATTGCCATTGGTAAGATGCACAGTTTCTGGTCAAACTTGTTATATTTCTTCTTGTGGAAAAATTGAAAATCTTTGTGAGCCATTTACACAAACTTATAATCATTATGAGATTCCAATTTTTAATGATTATTTTAAAACTTTATTTTCAAAACTTGGAAACTTATTTATTTATGTTGTTGTAATAATCTGCTTTATTTTATTGCTCAACAAGTTTTCGTAAATACATAGGAATATCAATTAAAAAATATATTTTAAAAAGAAGATTACAATGTGCCGCAGATGATTTATGCTTAACAAAATTAAGAATTATTGATATTGCATATAAATATTGCTATTCATC
>JAGARY010000391.1 GCA_017622055.1 Treponema sp.
GAATTGGGCCGCTGTTCTTTGGTTTATTCTCCTTGCTTTTAAAAATTCTTGTTCTTGGAACATGGAACTACAGCTTCCAATCATTTTGCCATTGCACGCTTTATTCATCATCAAATTTATAGAACTAGCAGTATGCTTTGGTGTTGTGGTGTTTTTCAAATTAAAAATCGATGTTTCATTATTACAATTTTCAAAGCAGAACATACTGTCCTCCATAAATAAGATAAATAAATGCCAACGGCACAAGAATTTTTGCTTTGGAATAAACCAAAGAACAGCGGCCCAATTCAGAACCGACTTTAAAAAATTTGTTGTAGTTTTAATTTAGTACAAAAACAAAAGTTTGTCATTAAATTTGTAGTTTAATTTTTAGAGATTTTTCTAACCCATTCATATTTTTTACTTGACAATACGTATTGTGTTTTATATTTTATACGTATGGATAATAATGTAAAATTAACATTAAAGTTAAATAGTTCCTCTATTCTTAAAGCCAAACAATATGTGGCAACAAAGGGCATTTCCTTATCAAAACTAGTAGAAAATTTTTTTGACAGTATTTCCTTTGATTCTGAACCTTCTTCTGAAAAAAATCACACTTATTCCCCATTGGTGCAAGAGTTAGCAGGAATCATTTCACTTAAAGAAGATTATGATTACAAATCAGATTATGAAAATTATTTAAAGGAAAAATATGAATAAAGTATTTGTTGATTCTGATGTTATACTTGATTTACTTGCTCACAGAGTTCCACACTTTCATTTTGCGGCTTTATTGTTTACGTTTGGAGATATGAAAAAAATAGAACTTTTCACTTCACCAACTGTATTCTGTAATGTTTTCTATATACTAAGAAAAGAAATTGGAATTGAAAATGCCAAAACAGCACTTAGAAAACTTCGCTTAATTATTAATATTATTGATTCCTCTGAAAAAACAATAGATTGTGCTCTTAATTCAGATTTTGCTGATTTTGAAGATGCAATTCAATGTTATACAGCCCAAGATCATCAAATCTCAACAATTATTACTAGAAATATAAAAGATTATAAAACTGCGGGAATTCTTGTTCAAACTCCAGAAATTTTCTTATGCAGCCAAAATATGATTTAAAAACAGTTGCCCCTTTTCTTTCAAAATCATTACCTTAAAATTATGAAAAACACATTTAAAAAAGAATCTCAAAGTCAAAATCTTTCGTTTATGTTGGAAAGTCCTATGCCTAAGGTTGTGCTAAAAATGGCGGTGCCCACAATTCTTAGTATGCTTGTTATGTCGGTGTATGGACTTTCAGATATGTTTTTTGTTTCCAGATTGGGAACAAGTGCCAGTGCGGCGGTTGGAATTGTTTTTTCCATTATGACTATGATTCAAGCTGTTGGTTTTATGCTTGGAATTGGAGCAGGCAGTTTAATTTCTAGAAGTCTGGGCGCCGGAAATAAAAATGATGCGGAATCTGTTGTTTCTGTAACGTTTTTTAGCGGAATTTTAGGCGGCGTCTTGATGATGATTTTGGGGTTGTTTTTTAAATCTGATATTATGAAGTTTTTGGGCGCCACAGAAACAATTCTTCCTTATGCAAAAGATTTTTCTCACTACATTTTGTTGGCTGCTCCGGTGATGTGTTGTTCCTTTGTTTTGAATATCTTGCTTAGAATTCAGGGAAAACCTACTTTTTCAATGATTGGACTTTCTCTGGGTGGCATTTTGAACATAATTTTGGAACCAATTTTTATTTTTGGATTTAAATTGGGCATTGGTGGAGCTGCAATTGCCACTTTGATTAGTCAGTTTGTTAGTTTTTTGATTTTATTGATTATGTATTTAAACAACAACACCTTTGCAAAAATTAGGATTTCGTTGTTTTTTAGAGATTTTTTTAAGTGGTTTGGAAAAATCTGTTATAACGGAAGTTCCTCTTTGCTTAGACAAGGTTTGGTTGTTATTGCAAATGTTTTAATAAATGTACACGCTAGCAAATATGGAGATTCTGCCGTTGCAGGAATGTCAATTTCTGGTCGAATTTTTATACTGGTAATTTCTGTGATGTTTGGCTTGGGACAAGGATTTCAACCAGTGGCTGGATTTTGTTTTGGTGCAAAAAGATATGATAAAGTTAAATCAGCATTTAATTTTACATTGATTGTTTCTACTATTTTACAGTTGGCCTTTGCAATTTTGCTTTTTAGATTTTCTTCAGAAGTTATTACTTTATTCCAAAAAGATGCTCAAGTTGTAAAAATTGGTTCAGAAGCCGTTAGATTTTTTGCAATTTCGTTGCCATTTTTGCCACTTTCTGTAATTGCAAATATGCTTTTTCAAATTTGTGGACAGGAAACCCAAAGCATATTCCTTTCCAGTTGCCGCCAGGGAGTATTTTTCCTTCCTTTAATCATTTTTTTACCTCATTTTTGGGGACTAACTGGATTAGAATTATGCCAACCAATTGCAAATATTTTATCTGGTTTGGTTTCTATTCCATTTATAATTGCATTTTTTAGGAAATTTAGTATGCAAAATCTTAGTCCCAAAAAATCATAACCTTTCATCCTTAGCTTTCCCACTTTCACAAAACACAGTTTTCTGATATAGTTAGTATAGACTAACATTATAGACAGAGGATAAAACTTGACCAATTGCAATTTTTGCGATGACGAAATCAACTATCACGAAATTATTGATTGCATAACTTTTGCATTAGACACTAGAGATCCGTACACTGGCGGACATTCTCAACGAGTAAGCGATATGGCGTTGGAAGTGTGCAAAATTCTTAATTTAGATAAAAACGAAACTGAAAAGATTCACATTGCGGCACATCTTCATGATATTGGAAAGATTGGTGTGCCTGATGCAGTTTTACAAAAACAAGGAAAACTGACAGAAAATGAATGGCAACAAATGAAAAAACATCCTGAATATGGGGCAAATATTCTAAAAAAATCTCATAGATTAAGTGAGCTCTCAGAAATTGTTTTGATGCATCATGAACGTTTTGACGGCAAAGGCTATCCTTTTGGAAAATCTGGAAATGAAATTCCTTTGGGTGCTAGAATCATTGCAATTTGCGACTCAATTGATGCAATGACTTCCAATCGCTGTTATAGAAAATCTCTTAGTTTTGAAACTTGTTACAACGAAATCAAAATAAACCTTGGAAAAATGTATGATCCTCAAATTGGCCAAAAAGTTTTAGATAACTGGTCCCAAATTATTGGGGTTTTAGCCCAAGCCTAATCAAAAATCAATTTTTTTTTAATTTTTTTTCTCTGAACTTGCATAAATTTTACATTTTTCTCCTATTGTATATATAGGGGAATTTTTTCTCCAAAATTGACTCGGAAAAAGATTGTCGGGCGGGACCCGACAATGACAGAACCATGTCGTCCTCGGACTTATTCGACAAAGGCAGAACCGTGTCATTCTCGTGCTCGACACGAGGAACTAAAAAGAGAGGTATTATTTATGAAATTCAAACCAATTGAAGAACTTACATTCACAGATGACTTTATGTTCGGTTATGTTTTGCATAATCCAGAAATTTGTAAAGAATTATTGGAACAACTTTTGCAAATTAAAATTGACCATGTGGAATATCCAAAACTGCAAGAAACAATTAACAGTTATTACGATTCAAAAGGTGTTCGCCTTGATGTTTACGTAAAAGATTCTAACAGGATTTTTGATATTGAAATTCAAAACAGTGTAGATATCACTTTACCAAAGCGAACCCGGTATTATCAGTCTATGTTAGATATTGATAATTTGCTAAAAGGTGAAGAATATTCTGAATTAAAAGAAAGTTTTATCATCTTCATTTGCCAATTTGATTTATTTGGTTTAAATCTTCCACAATAC
>JAGARY010000392.1 GCA_017622055.1 Treponema sp.
AGAATTGAACATTGACCCAGCAGAAATCACAAAAGTAATCAATGTTTCAATCGACAAATACGAAGCAGCAACAGGCGAAAAATTTGACCGCACAGGATTAGACGAAGCAGTAGCATCAACAGTTCAAGAAGCAGTTCCAGAAATTACAACAACCCTCGATACAGTAAAAGAAGAAAACAAAGAAGTTTTTGAATCAATCAAAATTGTACAAGATATTCTTTCACCAAAATTCTTTGCATTGTGCATTGGCGTTTGCGTAATACTTGCTTTAATTATTTTCCTAATTAATATGAACATATTTGCACTTTTCCTCTACATCTCAATTCCAGGAATTGTTGTTGGTCTCATTTTCTTTATTTCCGGATTAGTTTGTACAAGCGTCCTTCCAGACGTACTTTCTTCAGTTATTACAGAATTTGCACTCCCTTCAAACCTCTATGAAGTAATTTGGAGCCTCATTGCAATTTTCATTGCCCAATTCAAAACTTACGGCGTTATTTCAACATTAGTTGGCGTTGCTCTTCTTTCACTTGGATTAACACTAGGAAAATCAAAAAATTAAAAAACATAAGGAGGGTCCCCAGGTTCCAAAAGATTTCACTTTTGAAACCTGGGTCGCTATGTCCGCCCTTCCGCTTTCGCTCCATAAAAAAGAAATGCAAAATTGCATTTCTTTTTTACAAGGGGCTCCCAGTGCTACCCCAAAATCCCATCAAATCCTTAAAAAAGTCAAGAAAATCATTTATAATTCACTATAATAAAAATCACATCGCGATGAAATATCAAAACAATGGAGTTTGACAATGAGTTATCCATTACACACTAGAGCCATAATTGGATACATAGAATCTCATGTAAAAAAGAGTGCAGTTGGGAATATTAATGATTTAAATCTTGAAAAGCATTTTTGTTATTCTTACGCCCACATCCGCGACTTCTTTAAGAAAAATACAGGTATTTCATTGGGTGAATATATTAGAAACAGAAAAATCTGTGCCTCTGCCTTTGACCTTTTATATTCAAAAAAAACTATTATGGAAATAGCCCTTGATTATGGTTTTTCAAATCACGAAAGCTTTACAAGAGCCTTTTCTAAATACATGAAAAAAACACCAAGTAATTTTCGCAAAGAACGCCCTCTTATGGGAAAATCCGAACTAACAAATGGAATCTATGGTATTGGATTACTTCGTAAAAAAGAAACAAGGAGTAAAACTAACATGAAAAAAGAAAACTATCAAAATGATGGAAGCACAATCTTGTATGGAGTTCCAAAAATTGAATGGGGAACTTATGGCGGATGTACACCATTTCCAATTTGTCTAACAGCTTGTGCAGAATACCTTGGTGATGATTTAGATTATTCAGAAGTTTTTGTAGCTTCTGGAGGTGCTTTTAGATTCACATGGAATCAAACTTTCTGGGATATGAGCAACGTTGATATTTATCACACATTCACTGAATTCGCTGAAGAAACAGTTTATTCTTACGCACCAAAAGCCCTTGGAAGAGAATTTGATATGCTTGGAAGAACAGAATCAACTACAAAACAAGAATTTATTGATTTCATAAAAAATCACATAGATAAAGGACATCCATGCATTGCCCAAGGAATTATTGGTCCTCCAGAAGTTTGTATCATCACAGGATATAAAAATAATGGAAATACATTGCTTGGTTGGAACTTTTTTCAAAATGATCCAGCTTTTGGCGGAAACCTTCAATTTGATGATTGCGGATATTTTGTTTGCGATAATTGGTGGGAAAACACAGACACACAATCAGTTATGTGTTTAGGGGCAGTTTCAAACAAACCCTATACAACAAAACAAATTATACAAACAGCCATAAAAGTAATGACAGGTCGCCAAGATAAAGATTATTTCAAAGGAGTTTCTGGCTTTGATTATTGGGCAAAAAGTCTTTCAAATGATTCAGAT
The DNA here is from genome assembly GCA_017622055.1 of Treponema sp. GTDB lineage: Bacteria > Spirochaetota > Spirochaetia > Treponematales > Treponemataceae > Treponema_D. The sequence goes on from JAGARY010000392.1 coordinate 1,941, forward strand.
TTTGACATTCAAAACGAAGCAACACTATTTGAAAAACTTGCTTGCCAAGACGATGCCACAGTTTGTATAAAAGACGGAAGAGGCGCTGCTGCAAATTATTTTAAAAAACTTGCAGAAAAAGAGACAAATAATTCTGAACTTTCACAAAAATACAAACTCATTTCAGATATTTTCAACAAAGAAAAAACAATTGCAGAAAAAATGTGGAATCTTTTAAGCACAAACGAAAATATGGAAGATCGCCCTAAAAATCTTGTAAAAAAAGAAACTCGTTCAATAATCTGTAAAAACATAAAAGAATTGGAAATATTAGAAAATAAAATTCTCAAATCATTAAAAGAAATAAATTCTGTTTTATAAAAACATAAGGAGGGTCCCCAGGTTCCAAAAGATTTCACTTTTGAAACCTGGGTCGCTATGTCCGCCATAAACACTAAAAAAAACACTCTTGGCATGAGTTCAGATAAGACCAAATAAGTAAAAATATTGGCTTTCTGCCAAGATATTTTGAATTTACCACAGAATTTGGGAATTTTCAACCTAGAAATAGTTGTCTGAACTCATGTTTGTGAGAAGTTTACTTAAAGTGGTTACTTAAAGTTTTTTTTGGGGATTATGGAATTTTTTTTATCAAAATCAAATTAAAAATACCGGAACTGTTTGATTCTCCCATTACATGTTTATATGCTTTTTCATCATTTAAGGCTTTTGTAGGTTTATTTTGTAAACCTGTAACTTTGGCATATAAATTATTTTTCTCCCGCCAATAGCAAATCAAGCTAAGTTTGAAGTTCTTCTTTCTTTGGTAAATACAACTGATAGCGAGCTGTAAATAACTGATTTGTAATTCCATCTGGTTATCGCATTTTAAAAGTTCGAAATAGAGCCTCCGTGTTATTTGTGAGACACTGTCTCACATTTTAGGAAAGATAAATAAAACTTTCTCATATATGTAAGATAACTTTGGCTGAATCATCTTCCAACACAACTTTTTTTTCGCTTCTTGCCATAATGTAGAAATATTGCTTACAAGAAGCTCATTATCTATCATTCTCTTCTTCCGAACTCTTCATCCGTTCCTCAATCAAAAGTCTGTCCATTTTAATCTGATATGCAAGTTCTTCAGGCTTTGGAAGTGCAAGCTCGTATTTAGAAGCAAAAATCTGCTTAGCATCAGCAAGAACCGAATACTTTACAACAGCGTCATTTTTTTCTGAACACAAGATTAAACCAATTGTAGGGTTATCGTCATCTCGTTTGTACTGAGCATCAAACATGCGGATATAACTGTCCATCTGACCAACATCACTATGGGTAAGTTTTCCAAGCTTTAAATCAATAAGAACATGACACTTCAAAACAGAATGATAGAAAACCAAGTCTACATAAAAATCATCATCCTCATATCGCATAAGTTTCTGTCGGCTTTCAAAGCAGAATCCTGTTCCAAGTTCCAGCAAGAAGTGCTGTAAATTATCAATAAGAGCCTGCTCAATTGTCGATTCATGCAATGCCGGATAATTCTTAAGATTCAAAAATTCAAGAACATAAGGGTCGTGAATAAACTGCTGTGGTTCAATTTCAGAAAGCTTTGTTTTCGCTTCAATCTGAACTGCTTTTTTATCCTGACTTGCAAGTAGTCTTTCGTAATACAAAACAGAAATCTGTCTGTCCAGTTGGCGTGTAGACCATGTTTGATTTGCCGCTTCGTTCATATACCAGTTACGGGCAGATTCATCTTTTACACGAAGAAGCATTCGATAATGACTCCAAGTCAATTCGTGACGCAGTGTGTCACAATTCTTGAATGTCTGATAGAACAATCTCATATAACGAAGATTACTTTCGTCAAAGCCTTTTCCAAACTCTGCTGTAAGTTTTTTAGAAAGACCTTCAAGAACAGCCTTTCCGTATTCAGCGCGTTCATTACCGTTTTGTTCGTCTTCGACAATTAGCTGTCCAATAGACCAGTAAGAAGTTACCATTGCAAAATTTACGGCTTTATAGGCATTAGCTCTAGCAGTGTTCAAGATACTGCTGATAGCTTTGTAGAGTTTTGAAATATTTTTGGTTGTGTCGAGTTCTTTTGTCATAGTTTTATTCCTTATTTATATTTGACTAACTGGGATTCGGGCATTTATAAAAAAACAATCTTAAGATGAGCTCAGATAAATAAATACTGGCTTTCTGCCAGGATTTTTCAAATTTATCACAGAATTTGTGATTTTTCAACTTAGTGATAATTATCTGAACTCATACTTGTATGAGGTTTTCTTAAAGTGGTTAGTTAAAGTTTTTTTGGTACTTAATAAAATGATGATCTCCTTTTTGGAAACCATTTTAGTACATAATTTTGATTATTTTTAGGTGAGGATAGTCTATCCCCAAAAATTAAATTTCATCGCTTGTTTTCAAACTTCCTTCAATATCATCATCAAACCCAATTTGCCAAAGAAGAATATCTAATATTTTCATGGTAGGATATTTTATTCCATTTGAATTTATTTTTTGATTTTCATCATCTATAACTGATTTCCATTTCATATAGAATTCATTTAATTCTTTTAATCTCGAAGAACAAAATGAAGGATGTCCAATATCATATTCCTTCAAAGTGTATTTCACATATCTATCATAGGCGGGAACACATCCGTATACACCCATTAGAATTTTTGTAATCAGAGTATCAGTAATTGATGTCTTTGAATCTGTTACACTTTTCTTGATTGATAAATAAATTTGTTGAAGTTTTTCATGTAATTCTTCTATGGTTTTTAGACTATCTTTAGAAATTAATTGGTCTGGTGTTGCTGAACGTAATATATTATATTTTTCTTTTTGCATTTCCAAAACCGCATCTTTATGAATCTTGTAATCCTTTTGCAATAAAAATGAAGAACCTCTATACATTCCCCAACTTGCTAAATAAAAACCCAAATGAAGACATAACAAGTCTATAGTTTCTGGGTCTATTTTATTTTGCTTTTCACCAAAGATTTTATAACAGTACTCCCAAGATTTATATCGTGCATTTTCATCATTTTTAATTGAGCTGTAAAAGTTTTGTATTGAACCTCGAATTCTTTGTTCTGTTAAAACTTTCATTAATACCCCACCATAAATTAATCTAACTCAATTAATGCCTTTCTTAATTCTTCATCTGCACAATGTTCTATAAATTCAAAAACAAAATTAGCTTCTTCATCTGATTTACATATAGAATCAATTTTATATGACCGTGCTACAATTTTTGCAAGTCTTTCGAATCGAGGAGCTGTTTTTTTTTCACAAAAATTTTCTACTACAATTCTTGAATATTCTTTCATTTTGTTAACCTTATTGTATAAGCTTTTTCTTACATTTTTCAATATGGTTCTCTTTATGTATCTTCTGTATTCTTCGATTACAATAAGGACAATTAAAAAATATATTTTTTTGTTTTGTACTAGTCATAAGTTGAAAAGTTCCATTTGAATTTTTGTATTCTGTTTTGCAATTTGGACACGAAATAACAGGTTTTGTTTTTATAAATTCAAATGTTGTGTTGCACTTTACGCAGAAAGCTTTTGAACTAGTATTTTCTGATTTCTTATGAATAATAACTACAGTTTTTTTTGTAGGTTCTAGTTTTTCACCTGATAAACAAGAGTATAAAGAAATTATATGTTGCTTGTTAAAATAAATAATATAGTCTTCATCAAGGGTTATGTCATACTCCATTTGTTCTGCTTTCGCCTCAATGACAGCTTGTTTCAATTCATTTTGTTTTTCGTCATCTTGTGCCATATAAACTTTATATTTTGCATCACAGGTAGGACACAATGCTATATAATTTTCATCCATTTCTTTTTCAAATATTTTAGATGAGAACAATTGACGAGCTACAAAATAATCATTGTCTGATTTATCCTTGAAAGGCATAGGATTCTGACAAATTTGGCAAATCATATTTCCATTAAGTGTATTAGTATATCTATTACGTAATTTTGATCTTGCAGATTCTTTTATTCCAGAGTTAGATGTTCTAACGCTTCTTTCTTTTTTCTCAGTCTCTATATCATCCGCATCATCATAGTTTTCTTTTGCTTTTTCAGAAATACGTTCTTCGTCTAAATCATCTTGAGAAATATTAGAATTAAATTCGTCTTTATTTAGTTTTGCTCTACGTTTGCTATCAATTAATCCACGAATATCATCCTCTACAAGCAATCCCTCTTTTTGTGCTTGTGCGAGTTCTGATAAAGTATCTAACGAAAAGCCAACACTTTCAGAAATTTTACTTAACTCTTCTACTTTGTGCTGATACTCAGTTTCATTTTCTTTCTCTTCTTTTCCAAATTCAATACTGGATAACCAATTTTGTAAATTATATTCTTGTTTTTCATACTGTTGTTGATAATATTCAGGTAGTCTTGATATATAAGCTCTTTTTGGGGTAACAAATTGAATAGAACCATTCACTTCCTGAGCAACCCATTTAGATTCCACCAATATATTTCTCAGTTCAGATGAAAATTCCTTAATATCATACTTCTGTGCCTTACAATAATAACAATTAAGAACAGACTTCTCCCTATAGGAATTTATTTTTTTTATACTTCTTGTATTCTGGAAAAATGACCAAACAAATTCAAATTTTTCAAGGGTCGGGTTTGCTAGAAAACCTTTAAGCCCCTCAATATTAAAATCAATATCTGTAGATATGCTATTTCCACTTCTATATCCAAGCGAATCTCTATAAATTTTTTCCCAATATCGATTATCAATACATTCAGTTTGAATAATATCTATAGAATTTTTACATCCAAAATTATTAATAAATGTAATAAAACAATCAAATTCATCTTCTTCAATTAATTCTAAATATTTTTCAGATATTTGATTAATTGTACGATTATTTAATGATTCAAAAAAAAGTTCAATATTTTTAATTTTACTGCCATACCTTTCTGTAAGATATATTTCATTAGGAGAGCATAATTTTCCATCTTTTGAAAATATAAATTTTGTTTCGTTATATTTAGTATAAAATCCAGATGATAAACTATCTATTTCCTTTAGAAGTTTTCTGTATTTTCTAAAAATAGATATAAAACTGTCCAATGTAATTTCACCATTTAAAAAATTGTTAAAATCACTTTTAAATATTTCAGTCTCTGAATATTCTTTTAAACCAATATTCTCTATAAATCTGCTTAAATATTCACTATTTTTAGAATTTTCAAGAATTTTTTCATTCAAAAAATGTACATTTTTCATGTTTTCTGATAGACGATCTGGGAAAATATAGCATTCTGAAAATTTATACAATTTTGAATCAGAACAAAAACAAAAAGGAAAATCTTGAATATCTTTATAGCCATATGAACTATCATAGGAAGAAATCATCTTTTGCAAGTGATTATATAATTTACAGAACCATTCATAACTTTTTGATACAAAGATTTCAGAAACCTTGTTAAATCGGTTTTCAATTTTTCTTATTCCTTCATGAACAACAAAATTAAGATTTACACGTTCTTTTTGAATTTTCTCGACTTTGTCTTTTAAATTAGTATAATAATTAAGAAAATCATTCATATTAAAATCATTACAATCTAAACTCTGAATAAATTTATCATCACGTTGATTTAACTGTCGAGGATTTTTTATCCAATATGATATATTTTCAGTATCATATAAGATATTCATATCCTCATCAGAAAACAAGGTTCCAATTCTGTTCTTAGATCTCAGTTTATCTCTAGCTGGTTCATATGAGCCATTTTCCATTGGTGTAAAAGGTTCATCATTAAAGAAATCGAATACTCTTTTAAACATTTCATAATTATTAGAATTATTTTCATTTGCACCCAAATCATCTTCATTGTTTGGAAGAGTCTTTAAAAAATCCATATTTAATAAGTTATCTTCTCTTAATTTTGTTAAACTTGAATGTAATAAATCTACAATTTTATTTTTAATAATTTCATTTTCTGGTTCATTTCTCAACTTCTCTCTGTCTACAGCCAATGCAAATGGAGCATGTATATGGAAACAAAGCCCCGATTTTTCTGCTTCGCAAGGAAAGAATGTAAACACTTTACCGGCTGGATTATCATTATATAGAATTGGTTTTATTGACCATCCTGATTTTTCATTAAACAGAGCTTTAAATGCAATTCCAACATCTATTTCTTTTTCATAGTAATTAACAATCTTATTGTTAACTTTTTCCGGAATATCAATTTTTATGGTGTCAATAAACCGAATATAATTTGTATTTATGAATATAGATTTACTTGGTATATTTTTGCAGAGAGAACAAAGGTTTCTTGGTTCATTCAAAGTACCATTATCGTTTCTTTGAAGAGTCCACTCTTCTGAATTAATTCTACAAATAATTTTCTTAATATGTGTCAAAAATAATAATGCTTCAGGACTAAGATTTCTCAAAGTATCAGTAATTTCATTAAAACATTCTTCTTTTGTTTTATCATTTATATCAAAAGGTAATACAAAAATTGTATTTGAACAAAAATCCTTATTATTAATGGGATGAGGAATATACATATCTTGAATAGTAAAATGAAAGTTTCCAGAATGCACTTCGGGAGTGTTTGTATACTCAAATACAGATTTAAACCCTACTCCAAATTTCCCGATATTATTTCCATTTTCGTCTTTTGTACTGTTTCCTATATTAGTAATTGCATCTATATTTTCTAATGTAAAAAGCTTCTTCCCATTATGTTGAAAAATTAATTTATCCTTCTTTAAATCAAATAATATTTCCTCTGCATCACAATCTTCAGCATTCTGAATCAATTCAAAAACAAAATGACCAGATTTTGTATAAAGTTTTGTAAGAGTATTCTTGAAACCATCAAACATTCCTTGTTTTTTAGTCTCTGTTGTCCAATTTTCTCTAGCTTCTTCAAGTTCATAAATAGACTTATATATATTTTTTTGAATTTCTTCCATTTGTTACTCCATCCTCAATATGCCATAAACTAATGGCTTAAAAGTAATATCAATACAATTTAAATTACTATTTAATTCTTTAATCTTTCTATTGTAAATAGAAGTTGCATTACTTAATTGAGATTTTTTCATTATTAGTATTTTCTCATCTGTAGAGTCATTAATAATTTGCTCTAAGGTTAATTTTTGGTTTCTAAAATTTGTGGTAATACTTTGCTTTTTAAAAGATATTACTTTATTAGATTTTTCGATAAACTTTTCTTTTGCTTCAAACCACTTTTTCTGGTGAGTCTTGTTTAAATTATCCCAATCATTCATATTTTCATCAAAAATATATTGATTTAGTTTTTCAATATTATTGTTCAAGAAATCTTCAACACCTTTATTTTCCGAAATAACAACAAGCTTTGAATCTTCCAAAACACCTGTATAATTCCATTGGTAAATAATAAAGTTATATTTTCCTGAAGGAATTGGACCTGAAGAGGCCTTCAATGCAATATATTTAGAATCATTTGTTTCAATACTTTTTGCAGCCTGTTTTACAAGTGGGTGTAATACATTAATAAGTACAGAATTACTATTATTAGTTGAATTATCTGTAGTAAATGAAATATTAAGATACTGGTCTCCTCTTTTTAGCCATCTTTCCCATTCTAGATTTACCCCTGAACGTTTTAATTGTAATTTATCAAAATCCTGTAACAATTTTTCTTTTACTTCTTTTGCTATCCTTAGATGATAAGAATGTTTATCCTGTTCAATTTCTAAACTTTCATATCCAATATTTTTTAGGTATGTTTTTATAAGAAGTTCTAATTCTTTTGGTTCTAACCATGGGTTAGTAGCATTTTTAATTTCTTTTTGTAGATCTTCATTATTGATTTTTATTCCAAGCAGATTATATTGTTCATTTTCTAATTTCTCTGATTCTTGAATCATTCTAATTTTATTATCAGTCATTTGTTGAATCTTTTCTGCCTGTTCTTCTTTTGTAAGAGTAAACGAATGAGAAATATTTTCTATTTCCTGTGTTATTTCTCCAAGAATTTCTTCACAATCTCCAATAGAGCTTTCAAAGACTCCGATTCGTTTTAGACAACGGTCATAAATTTCTTGTTCAATGGTTCCCTCTGTAATCATATTTACAATTACAACGGCTTCGCTTTTTTGACCATTACGATCTATACGTCCAATACGCTGTTCTACCTTCATTGGATTCCAAGGTAAATCATAATTAACCATATAATCACAGAATTGGTAATCCAAACCTTCACAACCGACTTCTGAAAAGAGCAGGATATCAAGCGCATTTTTATCTTCTTTCTGCATTTCAAATCTTTTTCTTAAAGCACGTCTATCTTCATCTGGTACATCACCATGAATCACGTCTACACGAAGACCTTCCGATTGTAATTTTTTTAACAAATAAGCAAGAGTATGTCTGAATGTACTGAAAATAATAATCTTATTATTTCCCATGGTTTGCTTATCTTTTATTGTTTTTAATAATGCTTCAAATTTATTATCATCAGGAGGCAAGGATTCTGCTTCTTGTTGCAGTTCAATAAAGAGTTCTTTTACAGAATTAATAATTTCATTTATAGTCTGTTCGTCTGCTTCACAGTATGCTTCTAAAATTGCTGAAATATTTCTAGACAAAATTTGTTTTAACAAAGGAATCATTCCAAAAATACAGCTTGAACATTGTCGCTGAATCATATTCATCATAAACTCAACATTTGGTCCATGACATATTTGCATTACTTCTCTTTCTATATCAAGTAAATGATTATAGAAGTTTTCCTGTGAATGAGTAAAAGTTGTTCTTACTGTTTGTGATTTTCTTATAGTAAAGTTACCAATATCACGTCTTCTAGTTCTGTTAATTATATTGAAGAATGTATTAAACCCTTCAATAGTAGTAATAAGCCGGACTCTCTCTTCTTCATTTATCTCTGACTCTTTTAGTTTCTCTTCAACTTCTATAAAGTCTGGATTTTCTTCAAAAGATTCTTTTCCCCAAAAAGTATCTTTTGCACTAGACAAAAATTCCAATGCCTTTGTTTGCCAATTATCCTCTTTTCGTCTAATTACACCAGCAGCATTATTTATAAATTGATTAGGTTCTGCCATTTTTCGGAAAGTTGAAAAATCAACAAAAACATCTGGTCTCAATGAGTTTAATAAAACAAATAAATCTCTATTTCCTAATTCTATTGGAGTTGCTGTAAGAAAAATAGCCGCATCAGAGTGTTGTGAAAAGAAATCAACAACTTTATACCTGCTGGTTGAAGTATTTTTTATATGATGAGCTTCATCTACAATTAATAAATCAAAGTGTGGAGCAGGATCCAATGTAAGAAGACCTTGTCTTGCAATCCTTGTTCCTTTTTTCTTTCCAGTTAGAAGTTCTTCATCAAATAATGAATATGGGATAATACATTTTCTAAAACGTCTTGGCCATTCTCCACTTGAATTAGTTTCTTCAAGACAATATTTTAAGTCTCTGCCATTTAGCGGAATAAATTCTTCTCCAAATCTTTTTAATTCATTTTCCCATTTCTTTTCTGAAATCAATGGTTTTGGGCAAATAATAGCTATTGAATCTATATCTTTTCTCGCTTCATATTCTTTAAGGATTAATTCTGCTTCTATCGTTTTACCAACACCAACACTATCTGCAATTAAAATTCGTGGTTGATCTGCTTTTATAAACTTTAATACAGGTCTATACTGATAAGGAATAAAATCTATCTTTCCAGAATTGAGTGAAAGTAATGAGGAACGACTGTATTTTCCAACCTCAATTGCAATCATATAATTGTGGAAATCAATATAGTCAGAATAACTTTGTTTTGATTGAACTGCATTATTCGCATCAATTATTTGAGATTCATAAAATGGTTGTATTTCACCATCCACAAATACGGAAATAATTCCTTCATCTGCAATGCTTACGACAGCACCTTTTTTTGAAGTATTCGATTTTAAGCAGACTATTTGACCAACATTAAATGACATGATTTCTTCCTAATTCTTTCTTTGTACAATGAAATTTTCAACAAAGATAATCAAATATGTTTTCCTAATTATTTTTCAATAAGTAGTTTCCATAAGTAATTATAACATACTTTTAATATTTTACTCAGCCATTAATGATTATTCATTATCATTCAGAATCATAATAACGTTAACTCCAAAACTTAATGATGCCTTATTTAGTTTATTATCATATTTAATGATCCTGTAAATTGCATACGAATAGAAAAATAAATAAATGTTTTTAGAGGAATTCCATATTTCTCGCAAAACACAGTTTTTTTATTTACTTTTGAAATTATCTTTTCGACAAATTTTATTTCAAACGTATCTTTTATCTTCTTTTTTGAATTACGTTCATTTGGTTGTTCTTTTATAATTTTTCTTTGAGAATTATTTGTTTTTTCCAATTTCTTTTGAACATTATTTTTGTTCTTAATATTTTTCTCC
>JAGARY010000393.1 GCA_017622055.1 Treponema sp.
AAAAAGTTTGGGCACTTTCAGAAAAACCATTGGTTGACATTGATATCAATGGCAAATTGGAAGACAAAAAACTTGTTTCTTTAAGAAAAACATTTGCACAAACTGTAAAAAAAGTTGGCGATGACACTTCATCTTTGAACTTTAACACAGGAATTAGCCAAATGATGATTTTTGTAAACGAACTTTCAAAATTTGACGCAATTCCTACAGCAATTTGGACTGATTTTGTAAAAATTCTTTCTCCTTATGCTCCTCACCTTGGTGAAGAACTTTGGGAAAAATTAGGAAACAAAAAATCAATTGCTTACGAAACTTGGCCAACTTACAACGAAGAATTCTTAAAAGATGATACAAAAGAAATTGTTGTTATGGTAAACGGAAAACTTAGAGATAAGTTTGAAGCAGCACCTGGCAGCGATGACGAAACATTAAAAACAATGGCATTTGACCGTGAAGGTGTAAAAAAACACACAGACGGCAAAGAAGTTGTAAAAGTGATTGTTGTAAAAGATAAGTTAGTAAATATAGTTGTGAAATAAAATCTACAATTTTTTTACACTGACTATTGCAGTTAAAAAAAAAGAATTCTATTTCGCAATTTTGAATTTTTTTAATTTTGCGAAATAGATTTTCCTACCCCTACTGAAGAATATCGTTGATTATTGTTTGGATATGTGAAATTTGTAAATCAGAGAGTCCATCAGAGTTTAATGTATGTTTTTCGGACAAGCCTAAAAGATAATCTGTTGTAACATTAAAATACTTTGCTATTTTTATAAGCATATCTACAGATGGCATTATATTTTCATTTTCCCAATTAGAAACACTTTGTTTTGTAACATTCAATTTATTTGCTAAGTCTACTTGACTCAGATTTTTTAACATTCGCAATTTTTTTATTTGTTGTCCAAACATAATTTCTCTGTCAATTTCCATAATACTATTATATAAAAATTTGTTGACTAAATAAAAATACTAAAGTACAATAATATTTGACTTTGGAAAGAAGTTAAATCTCTGTCTTTTTTTGAAGATGGATATGGAGGTAAAACTATGGCTTATACAAAACCACAAGTAGTAGCACAAAACGCTTCTACAGGTAGCTACGCAGCTGGATGTCCAGCTAAGAATTGCACTGCTGATAGTTCGGCAACTGGTTGTAAAACTTGTGAACGCACAAAATAAATAATGCGTAATTTATGGTGGGAACACCCTGCCATGTAAAATAAGATGGGTGCTTATTTATAACTTTTTTAGGAAAATCAAAATGGACATCATAAATGAAGACACATTGCCAAATGGGGAAAAAATTAAAATAATTCGCAGTAAAAATGAAGAAAGAATAGAGTATATTTGCAGAACAGAAGATGGACTCGATCTGTGGAAAATTGATGTTAAAACAGATATGTCAGATTTGGAACAAGAATTTTTTAAAAAATTTATCAAATCAAGAGATTCTATCATTGACTTTTAAATCACTTTTTCAGAGGAAAACTAAATCATGCTTTACCGACAAAAAAAAGACACTTACATACGCAATTACGATGGAGTTGGTTACATTACATCAACTGGACTTTTTAACGACAGAACTGTAAACGAAAGCGGAACAGTTTTTTTATGTGCCGTAAATCGAACTCCACAATCACTAGACCAACTTGTAGATAAAATTTTACCACAGTTTGTCGGTGTAGATAGAAAAACAATTTATAACGACGCAAAAGAATTTTACGACATTCTTGTAGAAGATGGGTTTTTAGTAAGTGGCGAAACTGAAGATGAATTAAACGCAAAAGACACAGGTTTTACATACAAAGTTTTTGAACCAAAAACTATAAAAGAAGATTTTACTCCTGCTATTCAAAGGGCAGATTCAGATACTCAAGAATTTTTAGAAGAACATTTTAAAGATAAACCTCATTTAACATCATTTCAAATAGAACTCACAAGTAGATGTAACGAACGATGTGTTCACTGTTACATTCCACATAAATATAAATTATACGACATTACTCCAGAACTTTATTACAGCACTCTTGAACAACTTAGCAAAATGGGAGTTCTTTCTGTAACATTAAGTGGTGGAGAACCAATGATGCATCCCAAATTTATTGAATTTTTACGGGCTGCAAAAAAATATGATTTTTATGTAAATATTCTTTCAAACTTAACTTTATTAAATGATGAAATTATTGCAGAAATGAAGGCAGGAAATGTTTCTAGCGTTCAAGTTTCTTTATATTCAATGAACCCAGAACATCATGATGCAATTACAGCAGTAAAAGGTAGTTTTGAAAAAACAAAGGCTGCAATTTTAAAACTTGTAGAAAACGATATTCCTCTTCATGTAAGTTGTCCTACAATGAAAGGCAACAAAGATGATTTTAAAGAAGTTCTTGCATGGTGCCATGAACACAAAATTAGAGCCCAAACAGATTATATTATGATGGCTCAATATAATCATGAAACAGAAAATCTTGCTAATCGTCTTACTGTAGAAGAAGCTGGAAATGTTATTAAAAGCATTATGGAAGGGGACGAAGATTATCAAAAAGCAATTTTAGAACCAGATTTTGTAAAGCGTTGTAACGAAGCCCAATTTAATCCAGAACGCCGTCTTTGTGGAGTTGGAGTTTCTACTTGTTGTATGGTTGCAAATGGAAATGTTTATCCATGTGCTGGTTGGCAAGAAATGGTTTTAGGAAATCTAAAAGAAACTCCACTTCAAGAAATTTGGGATAATTCAGAAAAAATTAAATGGCTTCGTGGCTTAAAAATGAAAGACTTGGGCGGCGGTGAATGTTGTAATTGTGATAAAGCTGCATTTTGTTCACCATGTCTTGTACGCAACGCTAACGAAAGCCCAACTGGCGACCCATTAGAAATAAACAGACATTTTTGTGCAGTTGCCGCAAAAAACAAACAGATTGTTTTAGATTGGAGAAATGCACATTTTAAGGAAGTGTAAAAATGAAAGAATCTGTTTTGCAAATGTCTCAAATAGAATTAGAAATTTCTAATCCTTGTAATGAAAAATGTGTTCATTGTTATAGACATTGTTTAAATACTCAAAAAGGATTTTTGTCTGTTGAACAAGCAAAAAGTGCTTTGGAACAGGCAAAAAATCTTGGTGCAAAATCTGTAACAATTACAGGGGGAGAAGCCCTTCTTAATCCGAATTGGAAAGAAATTATTAAAATTGCAGATGAATTAGAATTTAGAATAAGTCTTTTTACTAATGGAACTCTATTAAAAGAAGAAGATGCTGATTTTATATTAACTGTAAAAAATCTAAAAGAAATCCAATTTTCTTTATATGCTTTAGATGAAAATATACATGATTCAATTACCGGATTAAAAGGTTCTTGTATAAAAACAAAAAATGCAATTCAGATTCTACATTCAAAAAATATTCCAATATTTGTTAGTTGTCCTGCAATGAAGCAAAATAAAATTGCAGTTAC
>JAGARY010000394.1 GCA_017622055.1 Treponema sp.
TAATCTCTTAATTGAATTTGGCAGATTTTCTGAATATAATTTATTCACTAAATAACTTTTTATTGAATCTTTTATTTCATTGATTTGAAGTGCAAAATTTTCTGAAAGATTTGCTAAGCCTTGAACTACGAGCCGATAGTTTCCTAAAAATTTATCTTTACTTGCAAAAATATAATGAGTAGATGAAATATGTTTCTCGATATTTGAAACAATGGTTTGTAATCCCTGATTTTCCTTTTCGGTAAGTAGTTGAACAAGTAAATCTGTGGCTATAGCTTGTTCTTGTGGGGCATAATTTGTGTCGCAAGGAAATTGTATAATAATTTGGTTTAAGTCAGGTGAAAAATTATCAGAAACTAATAAAAAATTATGTTGCAAATCTTTGTTTTTTATAAGAGAATTACTAGGGCTTTCTGTTTTTTTTCCTGTATATTGTCCAAAATATCGATTAATTAAGGATTCAATTTGGTAAATATCAAGGGCTCCGTGAATAAAAATAGCACAATTATCTGGTGTATAAAGTTTTTGATTTAATGCATAAAGTTCTTGTCTTATTTGTGCCGTGCTTTTTTTTGATAGCTCATTATAAGAAATTCCAGGATAATGTTGCCTTTCATCAGAAGAGGTAATAGAAGTGGCTACCTTTTGGTTAATAAACAAAGTGCTTGTTTTTTCTAATGCCTGTATTTGAGTTAAATACTCCTCTTTTTCTTTTCGTAAGGTGGAATCAGAGAAAAAAGGCTTAAAACATTGTTCTCCAAAAGTACTTAAAGCTAATTCGGTTTTTTCAGGGTGAATTTTTATGCCATAGTAGGTTGCTACATCGTCATAATTTGCAAAAAAACTGGCACCGGAATCCAGTAATTCTTGATTTTCTTTTTCTAAAGAAAAAAACATTTTTGTTCTGATAGGAATTAATCCAGGGAATTCCTCTGTTTGATGTGCAAGACCTGCTTTGATTACTAATTGAATATTTACAAAAGGTTCTGTGGAATCAGGTAGTACAAAAACAGATAGGTCGTTTTTTAATTTAAAAGTATATAGTTTTTCTTGGTAAGAATCTTGGGCAAAGATAATTTGGGTAAAGAAAAGAAATAAGGTTATAATTGTGCAGAAAAAACGCCCCATAAATGTATTATACAATAGGATTAAATAAGTGTCATGGGGTAAAGCTTTTATAAAATTTACTTTTCAAAAAAATTTTCGAACCTTTGTTATCGATATTGAAACCATTCATTAAAACTGATACAATGTCAAAAATATTTATTTATTCTAGGGGTTTTTGTGTTCCTTAAAAGTCTTGAAATTTTTGGATTCAAATCTTTCGTTGATCGTACTCGCATAGAATTTTCAGAGGGAATTACTGCTCTTTTAGGTCCTAACGGTTGTGGCAAAAGCAATGTTGTTGATGCTGTAAAGTGGGTTCTAGGGGAGCAAAGTGCAAAGAATATGCGTGCAGAAAAAATGGAAGACGTAATATTCAATGGTACAGAAACTAGAAAACCTCTAAATGTTGCAGAAGTAACCCTTACAATAGCAAACGAAAATGGGCTTTTGCCTTTAGACGTAAGTGAAATTACAATTAAGCGACGTTTATATCGCTCTGGAGAAAGTGAGTATTATATAAATAATACGGCGGTGAAACTAAAAAATGTCCGTGAATTATTTTGGGATACTGGTGTAGGAAAGGCTGCATATTCTGTTATGGAACAGGGTAAAATCGACCAAATCCTCTCTAGTAAACCAGAAGACCGCCGTTACCTTTTTGAAGAAGCCGCTGGAATTACTAGATTTAAAGCAAAGAGGGCAGAAGCTGAACGAAAACTTGAACGCACAGAAGAAAATATGCGACAAGTTGAAGGTATTATGGGAGAAGTAAAGCGATCTTATGATACACTTAAGGTTCAGGCGGAAAAAGCTGTAAAATGCAGAAGCTTACGTGAAGAAATTTTTAATTATGAATTAGATATTCAGCTTCTTAAGCTTAAAAGTTTTACAGTGGATAGGGATAGGCGAGCAAATGAACTAAAAAAGGTAGAAACACTTCGAGATGAAGCTAAAGCCGAAATTGATGCAATAAATGCTTCTTTGGTAGAAAATATGGAAGAGGTAAATGCCATGGAACTTCGTTTTGTGGCTTTGCAAAAAGAAATTTATGGTTTAGCGGTAGAAAAAAACGAAAA
>JAGARY010000395.1 GCA_017622055.1 Treponema sp.
GGAAAATCTAGTTTATTAAACGCTCTTACCGGAGCAAATGTTCTTGCAGAAAACAAACTTTTTGCTACCCTTGACCCAACCACAAGGCGACTAGGAATTGCTGGAGGCACACAGCTATTACTGACAGATACTGTTGGGTTTATTAGCAACTTGCCCCATAATCTTATTGATGCATTTAAATCAACTTTAGAAGAAGCTGTGCAGGGGGATTTGCTTTTAATCGTAGTAGATGCTTCTGATCCAGCTGCCTATGAACAGTACAAAACAGTCTGTCGTGTTTTAGAAGAAATCGGTGCTTCAGAAAGCCAACGAATTATTGTCTTGAACAAAATAGATTTACTCAATCCTGTCGATATTAGAAAAACAACTTTAAAACAACAATTCCCAATGGCTATATACGTAAGTGCAAAAAACAATGTTGGGCTAGATCAACTTTCAGAAGCCATATGTAACTCTCTTTCAGGAAGAGAACAACTATACCGAATTCCTTATCACAAGCAAGAACTATTAGAACTTGTACGAAAAAATGGAACAGTTACAAATGAATTGTGGTTAGAAGACTACATCGAGTTCACTGGACGAACGGCTACTACTCAAAAATTAGCAAAACAACTTGCACCTTATCAAGTACTTGACTAAAAAAAACCGGTTTGAGTTCAACCCAAACCGGAATAATTAATTATCTAAACTAGTTGTTTTTTAGATACTCGTTAATGCTAGCTGCTGCCTTACGACCTTCTCCCATAGCAAGGATAACTGTAGCAGCACCAAGAACAATATCGCCACCAGCCCAAACTGCAGGAAAAGAAGTTTGTCCATTTTCGTCTACTGTAATATGACCCTTTGCATCAGCATTCAAACCAGGAGTTGTTTTTTCCATCAAAGGATTAGAACCATTTCCTAAAGCCACAATAACTGCATCACAAGGAACTTCATGTTCGCTACCTTCTACAGCAACAGGACTTCTGCGACCAGAAGCATCTGGTTCACCTAGCTCGTAGGTCAAAGCTTCTACACCTCGAACACAACCATTTTCATCACCAAGAATCTTTATAGGGTTCTCTAAAAATCGGAATTCTACCCCTTCTTCTTCTGCATGAGCAACCTCTTCTCGGCGTGCAGGCATTTCATTTCTGGTACGACGATATATTACAGAAACATGTTCTGCACCTAAACGGTATGCCATACGAGCTGCATCCATAGCAACATTTCCGCCACCCACAACAACTACGTGTTTAGCGTCATACAATGGAGTATCTGCATGTTCTTTGTCATAGGCTTTCATCAAATTAGCACGGGTTAGATACTCATTAGCACTGAACACACCAATAAGATTTTCACCCTCAATATTCATAAACTTTGGAAGACCGGCACCTGGTCCAATAAAAGCTGCATCAAATCCCTGTTCTTGCAATAACTGAGGCAAAGTTCCTGTTCGACCTACAAGAAAATTTGTACGGAATTCTACACCCATTTTTTTAAGCATTTCTACTTCAGAAGCAACAATAGATTTAGGCAAACGGAATTCAGGAATACCGTAAACCATAACTCCACCGGGTTTATGGAATGCTTCAAAAACAGTTACCTCATGACCAGCACGGCGAACATCTGCTGCAACTGTAAGTCCAGCAGGACCGGAACCTATAATTGCCACTTTTTTGCCTGTTGGCTCAGCAACTTGAGGAACAGTTTGCAAATTATTTTCCCGTTCGTAGTCTGCAACAAAACGCTCCAAGCGTCCAATAGAAACTGCTTTTTCAGCATTTTTATAGGTTTTTCCAACAGTACATTGTCCTTGGCACTGTTTTTCCTGAGGACAAACACGACCACAAATTGCAGGCAACAAATTTGTAGTTTTAATTATATCTACAGCGTTTTTAAACTCACCCTTTGCAACTTCTGCCACAAACTGAGGAATTGGAACATTAACAGGGCAACCTGAAATACAGGGAGCGGTTTTACATTGCAAACAGCGATTAGCTTCTAGGATTGCCTGTTCAGCGGTATAACCTATTGCAACTTCACTCATTAAAGAGGCTCTTTTCTTTGGTTCCTGAACAGGCATTTCCTGCTGAAGAATTGCCATTCTATCCTTTAGAGAA
The DNA here is from genome assembly GCA_017622055.1 of Treponema sp. Taxonomy (GTDB): domain Bacteria; phylum Spirochaetota; class Spirochaetia; order Treponematales; family Treponemataceae; genus Treponema_D. The sequence goes on from JAGARY010000395.1 coordinate 2,103, forward strand.
AGTGGTCCCTGTTCCATTTTTGACTGCAAAAATTGATATTCAGTTTTTGCATTTTGTGCAAGAGTTTCAGCTGGAATATATTCGATCATTTTGCTTCTCCTGCCAAAGAGTCGGCTTGCATCTGCATACGACATTTATGTAAATCTTCTTGTTCTCGATTTTTAAATGCCTTCATTCGCATCATCATATTATCCCAATCTACCAAGTGACCATCAAATTCTGGCCCATCTACACAAACAAATTTTGTTGAACCGCCGATAGAAACTCGACAACCTCCACACATTCCGGTACCATCTATCATAATTGTATTCAACGAAAC
>JAGARY010000004.1 GCA_017622055.1 Treponema sp.
GATCAACTGCGTTTCTGTGAGCTGTAACAGCCTTAATTGGCAAGTGAACAAATTTGTCGTGAACTAAACCAATTACAAGTTTTGTTTTTCCAGCCATTGCAGCGTGAACAGCGTTATTTCCTAAACGTTCACAATAAATTGAATCGCTGGCAGTTGTAACACTAGCTCTAACTTGGTAAGAAGGATCAATATATTTTAAGTTGATTTCAATGTTCTTTTCTTTAAAGTATTTTTCAATTTGAGATTTTAAGAAAACACCAATATCAGCAAGTTTTTTGTTTCCAGAAGCATCTGTTGCATTTGTAGAAGTAAGCAAATCTTGTCCCGCACCTTCTGCAACTACAATTACAGCGTGTCCACGTTTTGCAAGACGGCGTTCCAAACAAGCTAAGAATCCGTTTTCGCCTTCAAGTTCAAATGGAACTTCAGGAATTAAACAGAAGTTTGTTTCGTGGCTAGCCAAAGAAGCAGCAGTTGCAATGAATCCAGATTCACGTCCCATTAATTTAACAAGACCAACACCACCAATTTGACTTGCAGCTTCCATGTGAACAGCCGCAATAGATTCTTTAGCACGTTGAACAGCAGTTTCAAAACCAAAAGAACGGTCAATAAACATCAAATCGTTATCTACAGTTTTTGGAATACCAACAACAGCACATTTCATTCCTCGTTTTTCAACTTCACAAGCAACATCATAAGCACCACGTTGAGTTCCGTCTCCACCGATGATGAAAAGCATATTAATTCCATCTCTTTCAAGACAATCGACAATGTCAGAAGTTCTTTGTCCACCACCGCGGCTTGTTCCAAGATAAGTTCCACCAATTTTGTGAATTTCATCAATTAAATAGCGATCAAGTTCAATTGGTTCATAACCACTGTCTGCAAAAAATCCGTGGTATCCGTATTGATATCCTTTAATTGTTTTTACACCATAACGTGTATTCAAACATCTAACAATTGCACGAATTACATCATTCAAACCTGGACACAAACCACCACAAGTACAAATACCAGCTTTTGCATGTTTTGGATCAAAATAAATCTTTTCTCTTGGTCCAGCTTTTTGAATCAAGTTTGAAGAATCCAATTTAATTGGTTCAGAAGTATCATAAATATTAATATTGTTAATAACATAAGAGTCGTCACTTACATAATTTGCAGTAAAGTCTCCATGTTGTAATGATAATTTGATTGGAGACTGAATTGTACAAGGTCCCAAGCTTTCAATTGAAAAATCATAAACTTCTTTTTCCATCTATACACCTCTTATATATAAAAACGTATTATTATTTAATTTACTAGTTTTAAGTAACTAATCCAATATAGTATATATTCCTTAATTTTTCAATCCCAGAGGAAAAACGTAATAATTCCATCAAAAAAAATTAACTTTCTCTTAATATAGAGTATAATGACTATCATGGGTAAAAATAATCTTATCATCGATGAAAAAAATATTTCTTCTATTTTTAAGCAATTTCTTTCGGACGAAAATTATCATTTTGTTTTTTCAACTGATGTTGTAATGAACTCTTGGATTGACTGGTGTGTTATGAATCCAGAAGAAAGTGGAGTTTCGGCAGTTTCTCTTGAACGGTTTATTGCTTGGGATAATTTTAAAAGTCAATTTATGGCTGGTGGTGAAGAAAACAAAACTTCAATTCCTGCACTTTTGCGAAAACTTTTTATTCAAGATTTGCTTGTAAAAAATTCCACTGAATTATTTTTCAAAAAGATTATTAATACAGAATTTGCAAATAATTACAGTTCATTTGTTGATTGGGTTGCAAAAATTTTACCTTCTTTAAAATTGTGGATAAAACTCAGATTTAATGGCATAGAACCAACTTTAGAAAATCAAACAGAACTAAATGCAAACTTAGACGAAGAAGATCAAGATTTTTTAGAGCTTTACTTGCGTTATTCAAATTTTTTAGCAAAAAACAATATGTTTGAACCTTCTTGGATTATTCCAGACTTTTCTTCTGTTGGCAAAAAGTTTGTTGTTATTTACCCAGAATTATTAGATGATTACGCAGATTACATTGATATTTTTTCAAAAACCGAAGATTTTGTTATTGTAAATCTTCCAGAATTTGAAGAAAACGAAAATGGTCCAGATTGTTTTGCTTTTTCAGATTCCATAAAAGAATTACGTAGAATGATTTTAAGAATGCGAGATTTGGTAGAATCTAAAAAGGCAAATTGGAATGAAATTGCATTAAATGTTCCAGATTTAGAAACTTACAGACCATATCTTGAACGAGAATTTGAAAGATATTGCATTCCTTATGTTATTCGTGGCGGACAATCTCTTACAGCAAATTCGGCAGGAACAATTTTTTCACAAATTAGCCAATGTTATAATTCAGATTTTTCTTATGATTCAGTTAGACAACTTTTATTAAACGAATTAATTCCTTGGAAAGAAAACATCAAAATTACAAAAGAAAATTTAATCAGAGAAGGACAAAGCATGCACTGCATTTGTAGCTATTCTGATTCAAACTCTGATTTTATTAACGACACTTGGCTGGAAGCTCTTTCAAAAACAGCTGATACAAATTCCTTAGAATTAAATTTTTACAAATCTTTAAAAAAAGATATTACTACAATTTGCGAAACATCATCTTTTGAAAATTTGCAAAAAGCTTGGACAATTTTTAAAGGACACTTTTTGGAAGAATCAAATTTTTCAGAAACTGCAAACAATATTTTAAGTACATGTATAAATCACTTAAAAGATATTATTCAGATTGAAAAAGATTTTTTGGAACCATTAAAAATTCCTGTAGAAAAGCCTTTTGATTTTTTCCTTTCGGAAATTAACAAAAAAACTTATACTCCACAAAACAAAACTGTTGGGGTAAATGTTTATAAATACAAATTAGCAGCCGCAGCAAATATTAAAATTCAATTTGTAATTGACGCTTCCCAAAAAAATCTTGAACTTCCTCACAAACGCTTAGATTTTTTAAGCACAGAAAAACGAATTGCCTTGGGCTTAGAAAAAGAAGATAAACTTTACAATGTTTCAAAATTGTTCATAAAACTTTACGGAAAATCAGAATGTTATTTTTCTTACGCCGAAGATTCTTTTAGCGGCTTTGCAATTGCTCACAATTTCTTAAACACATTGGAGCCCGCTTCAAAAGAAGAAAAACAAAAAGGTCCATTGTATGAACTTGATAAAAATGACTTCATCTTAAACGAAAAAAACTTTATTTTGGAAAAATCTAGTGATTTTTCTTCTATAAAAAAACTTTCAGAAAATCAAAAAAATCAATTTGAAACTTGGTTTACAAAAAATCAAAATTCAAAAAAATCAAAAGAGGAGCCTCCAAAATCATCTTCTGAAAAAATTAAAAATCTAATTTGGGAATATTTAACTGTAAAAAGACATTCCGAATTGCCTTCCATTACACAGTCAGATTTAAAAAACTTTTTTCCTTGTCCACGAAACTGGATTTTTAAAAATGTTTTAAAACTTCAAGAAGATTCTTTGGACGCTCAATTAATGACGCCTTTTACAATGGGAAACATAAATCACAAAGTTTTGGAATTATTTTTAAAATGGTGCATCAAAGAAAACAACAAAAAAATTCCTTGCGTAGATATTACTACAGAAAAATTTTCTGATAGTGATTATCAAAGAATTTCAAATGCAATTTGTAATTTTGTTGAACAAACAATTTTGGAAGATACTAAAATGGATTTTCATAATTCGCCACTCACAAAATTAGTTTTGATTTCTCAAAAACAAGCAATTGCAGACAACATAATGAATTTCCTTTTAACATTTTGTAAGCCATTGGAAAATAAAGGTTTTGGAAATTGTTCAGTTGCTTTTTCTGAAGAATGGATTTCTACAGCAGAAACAGACAACCAAGAAATTCAAAAATCAATTAAAACAGAAAAAACACAATGGGCTTATAGCGGAAAAATTGACTGTGTAATTATTGATGATGATGAAAATGTTTACATTGTAGATTTTAAAACAGGAAAAACTCCTACAATAAAAGATTGCATTGCAAATGATAAAAAAGAATTGGGCGATTTTCAGATTCCACAATACATTACACTTTTAAATTCGGCAAAACCAAATTTTGAAATTTCAAAAGCTTTGTTCTATTCAATAAAAGAAAAAAAGCCTGTTGTTATTGTTGATTCTTCAGATAAAAAATGGGGAACTAAAGCACAAAAAATTGAAGATTATCAAAGTACAATAGAAATTTTTTATGATTACACAAAACACTGTATTTCAAAAATTGAAGAAAATAATTTAGAACCTAAAAAAGATTCAAATGATATTTTTAACAA
>JAGARY010000396.1 GCA_017622055.1 Treponema sp.
CCACAACTGTACGAATGTCTGCAGCCATGAATGGTGTAAAATCTCTTCCTGGTTCTACGTGTAGATTATCTACATCTGCAATTCCACCGCCTGTAACTGTATCATGAAGTTGTGACACAAAAGAACCATCTTGTTCTATTGTCATTACACTAAAATCAACCAACAAAGGAAGTTTTGTTAATCCTACAGGTCCAACAAATCCATGTGGAGCCCCGGAAAAACGAATTACATCATCTTCACAGGCTAACTCAACTTCACTTGCTTTTAATGTAGCTGCTAATTTTGCTTCATTTACATCCAAGTCGCCACGAATTGCAACAGCAAAGAAACTTTCTGGATAATAAGGCACACCAGTTTCAACTTCCCGTTTAAAATTATTTCCTCCAGGAGCTGAACGTAAATCCAATTCACTGTTATAAACTTTGTAAATCAGCACTTTTATAAACTGAGTTGCTGGCATTTTGAAAAATTCTTCCATTTGGGCTATGGTTTCTACCCCAGGACATGGAACTTTTTCTATTGATTCAGTTGTTGCTTGCTGAGCATTACCATTTTTATCAAGGGCAACATCTAAAGCACAGGATGCTTTTTCTGTATTTGCAGCATATCCACACTTTGGACAAAGAATCAATGTATCATCACCAACTGCACTTTCCACCATAAATTCTTCTGAACCGCTACCTCCCATAGCCCCTGAATCTGCGGAAACAGGAATAACAGAAAGACCTAATCGCTTAAAAATTCGTTTGTAAGCAGCTTCCATGGCAAGGTAGGTTTTATCCAAAGATTCTTCACTTGTATGGAAAGAATATGCATCTTTCATTGTAAATTCTCTACCCCTCATAACACCGTATCGAGGACGAATTTCATCTCGATACTTTGTATTGATTTGATAAAGGGTTAAAGGAAGTTGTTTATATGATTCAAGTTCATCTCGAACAAGAGCGGTAAAAGCTTCTTCTGCTGTGGGGCTAACTACAAGTTCTTGGTCAACACGATTTTTTACTCGCAACATACCTGCACCCATAGTTTCCCAACGACCAGATTCGCGCCACAATTCACCTGGAACAACAACAGAAGGTTTACATTCCAATGCTCCTATGGCATCCATTTCTTCTCGAATAATATTTTCTACTTTACGAAAGGCTTTTAACCCAAGAGGAAAGTAAGTAAAAAGTCCGTTTCCTAATTTACGGATAAGTCCAGCTCGCAACATAAGTTGGTGACTTGCAATAACAGCCTCTGCAGGAATTTCTCGCAGAGTGGCAATCAATGTTTCGGAAGTTTTCATAACCTAAACAGTTTATATTATTCCTTTAATAAATTCAACAAATACAGGCTTATTTGGTTATCTTGATTTAATTAAGATAATTTTTTATACAAATTGAATTAGTAAATCTTGTTAATTTATTGTTCACTTGTTGCGAAAAGCTTGAATTTAGGATATTCTTTTATTATGGCATACGAAGTAACGGCAACACGACGCAGACCACAGCGATTTGAAGACCTGGTGGGACAAGAATTTGTAGCTGCAACATTAAAAAATTCCATTCAAGCAGGAAAAATTGCTCATGCATATTTATTTTC
>JAGARY010000397.1 GCA_017622055.1 Treponema sp.
AGGAAATAATCTTCATTTTTATTCCGGAATAAAGGGCTTGTTCATAATTTGTTCACCATTTTATAACCTCTTATGATATAATAAGAGACAGGAAACTGTATTGTACTGTTTCCGGTCAATCCCCCCTCCTTTATCATCATTTCTTCTTTTTGAGTTAATTTATATGAACCTTCTGTGTTTTGTGCATCTTTATCTTCCCCAGCGGTACGACCAATCTCCACAATTGATTAATCTGAACATTTTTTTGCATCTTCAACAATTTTGCTGTCTAAAGGCATTTCTTCTTGGAACCAAGGTTCTTGCCCCCAACCTTTGCCTTCTTCAATAGGATTCTCTTCATCCCATTTTTGATAAATTTCCATTAGATTTTTGTTTAATTCAATTTCTGGGCATTCTTTTAATGCGTCCAAAATGCCTATAATTTTAGAAACATTTACCATTCCACCAGAACCAGTTCCAGATTTGTAGTAATGAAGTGCAATGCGTCCAAAAACAGAAACTTTTGCTTTTGCAGGAAGCGGAAGTGTAGCCTTATCATTTTTAAGTAAAACACAACCTTCTGTAATAGCTTCTTTTGCTTTTTCTGTATATTTTTCCCAATCTAACAAAAATTCTTTGCTCATAAATTTCCCCATAATAAAGTGATGATTTATTGTAAATTATAAATCATCTTAGTGGTAATAGTGTAGAGAAAATTGAATAAAAATCCATTGTTGTTGAATCTTTTTGTAGGCTTAACCACACTTACATTTCTGCCAAATTATATATTTTCAATTCTTCCACGGCTTCCACTTTTTCAAATGGTGTAAAGATGATTTCTTCTGTTTTGTTTGGCAACAAAGTAATCATATTTTTGCTAAAGCGACCCTTTGTGGAACAATCTAAAGAAACAAAGAATGCTGGTTTTTTTGTTGAAAGTGTAATTGTGTAAGTTCCATCTGCATTTTTCTTTGTATCTGTTTTGATATTTGGCTTTTGTAAATCACAATGTTTGTATAAATCTGGGAAAACAGTGTTTGTTTCTACATATTCTTTTCCGCTTGATGATTTTGCAGTCATTGTGGCAAATACAAAATATTCATTTTTATTTTCTGAATCTAAAAGTTCTGTGTAAACTGTTTTTGTTTCATCTTCAGAAAGTTCAAATTGTTTTACAACAGATGGTTTATATTCAGTTCCATCAAATCTCAAAAAATCAACTTTAATTTGGCCATTTAATTTTTGAGTTGTATCATTGTTAATTACAACGTTCAATTCGTTATCTTTTACAAATGCTGGCATATAAACAGATTTAAAAAATTCTTTTGTAGCATATTGCAAAAGTTTCCATTTTCCAGAATATTCAATTGAAGACCAAGAAGGACATGGCCAAACATCATTTAATTGCCAAATAATTGCACCCATACAATGAGGTTTTAAAGAACGCCACCAATCAACTGCTGTTTTTATTGCCACCGCTTGTTGAACTTGGCTCAAATAAATCATATTTTCAAAACCTTGTGGAAAGCGGAAATAACGGCTAAAGTTTTCTAGCATAATTGAGTTTCCACTTGGTGAACGTTGATGATATTCCATCACTGGGCTTGTAAAGTTAAAGTCCTTTTCTTCTGCAAAAGATTTTATACAATCAATTGACGGAAACGATTCATACCCAAATTCAGAAACAAATCGTGGTTTAATTTGCAAATATGCATCAAAACTTTTTCTTTCGTGCCAAACACTCCAATAGTGCATGTCTCCCATATTGTCAGCGTGCCAGTTGTCTGCAAAATCATCAGGTCCCGCACATGGTGAACTTGGCCAGAAAATTCTTTGTGAATCAAGTTTTTTTACAGTTTTACCAATTGTTCCTTGATACAATCTATCATAATCAACTAAATATCTATCACGATTTTCGTTTGACTCTTTAAACCAATTTAAAGCACCGTAGTTTTCATTGTTTCCACACCAAATTGCAATACAAGGATGATTTTGTAATCTTGAAACTTGATAGTTTACTTCTTCTTGCACATCGCTTAAAAAATCATCTGTTGCAGGGTAAAGGGAACATGCAAACATAAAATCTTGCCAAACAATAATTCCAAGTTTATTACATAAGTCATAGAAAATATCATTTTCGTAGATTCCGCCACCCCAAACTCGCAAAGTGTTCATATTTGCTTCTACAGCAGAATTGATTAAATCTTCATAACGTTCTTTTGTCATTCTTGAAGGTAATGAATCGCATGGAATCCAATTTGAACCTTTTGAAAAGAGTTTTCTTCCATTATTTTCAAAATACAAACAACGTCCTTCTTTATCATTTGAAAAATCTTTTTCAGAAACTGTTTTTAATGTGCTAAAGTAAACATCAATTTTTTCTGATTTTGTACCACAAATTGAATCTTCAAAAGAAATTGACAATTCATAAGGAATGTTTTCTGATAATCCTTCTTCTTTTAATTCATCTGTTGTTTTCCAAACTTCTGGATTTTTTACATTAAAACTTGCGTTTACAACATTTTCGCCTTTTAAAAGATTTGCGGTGATTTTTGATTTTTCATTTTGATTTTTTCCAGTAAAGTCAAAATCAAAATCTACATTTCCTTGGATGAATGAATCAAACTTAATTTCTACATTTAAATCCCAAGAATTATCATCTTTTTTTGTTTTGACTGTTTTGATATTTTCAAACAAACCTACAGATGTTGTTTCAATAAAAATGTCTCCGTAGATTCCGCTTACCATCAAACATGGTCCCCAGTCCCAACCTCCATGACACTGACATTTTCGAGCCATATTTCTGTATGGAGAATAAACATCGTATTTCATGTGTGGAACTGCATAAATTTGAGAATTATTTATTTCTTCTGATTTTTTTTCTGCTGAATCAAAAATGAATTTGATTACATTTTTTCCGTCAACAAGGAAATCTGAAATGTCAAATCTGTATCTAATAAACTGATTTTTACCTTTTCCAACTTCTTTGTTGTTTATGTAAAGAGTAAAAAATGTGTCGGCTTGAGTAAATTCTAAAATTGATTTTGCATTTTGAGTTTTTGAAAAATCAAATTCTTTTTCAATTGTCCAAGTTGTTTTTCCAACCCACAATGCATCTTGCTCGTTAAAACCGTAGTAAGGATCTTTAATAATTCCTTCGTCAATTAATGCCGAATGAAAGTCTCCAGGAAGTTTTGCATTACAAGTGTAATTGCTTCCAGATAATGTCCAATTTCCATTTAAAGATGTTTTAATCATAGTTTTTACCCTTAAATTTAGTTAAAAAATATTTATAATTTAAGTAATAATGTAATTAAAAAATTATTTCAATATGGAAATGGAAAATAAATATAAATTTTCAATTTTTGATTAGTTTTATACAACTTATGATTATTTCTGATTATTAAAAAAAATTGCAGCAATAACTCCAGGCACCCAGCCAATGCAAGTAAGAATTGTTGTTAACAAAACTGCTCCACAGCCTTTGTCAATTACAGCTGCTGGTGGAAAAATTATGCAAATTATTGCTCTAAAACATCCCATTGCTATCCTCAAAAAAAAACTCGTATAGTATAATTTTACTACACGAGTTTTTTTTGTCAATCTAAAATCTGTTATGCTCACACCCCACTGGGGTGGTAAGGAAGAAAAATGAGAAAAAGAATTTTAATCTTGGTATCTATATTGATAAGCTCAATACCATTGTGTGCTAACGGAGGAATACACTGGGGCTGGAATGGATCGGGTACAGATCCCGTTGTGATTACATTAAAAAACGATGCCGACATTATTCTAAAAAAAGAAAATCTTGTTCTTCGTTTTGTTGATGAATCTGTTATCGTCTCCTGTGATTATGTCTTATATAATCA
>JAGARY010000398.1 GCA_017622055.1 Treponema sp.
ATGGATATTCAAATGCCTTATATGGACGGCTACCAAGCGACAGAAATTATTAGAAATCTTCCAGAAAAAGAAAAGGCAAATATTCCTATAATTTGTATGACAGCAAATGTTTTTTCTGAAGATAAAGAAAAAGTCATAAAATGTGGGATGAATGCTCATATTTCAAAACCAATTAACATTGATACACTTTTACAAACTTTGGCAAATTGCTAAAATAAAGTAATATATTATAAAGAAAATAATGATGGAGTAATTTTGAACAAAGTAAAAAGATTTTCATTTATTTTTTTATGTATTTTATTTTTCTCTTGTAAATCTTCACAAATTGAAAAAAAAGAAGTTGTTGAACAAAAAAAACAAATAGAAACAGAAACTCAAAAAGAAACAGAAAAATCCACAACAATACAAAAAAAACAAAATAATGAAATCACACTGTTGTTTGGTGGAGACATTATGGCTCACACTGTAAATTATGCCATCACCGACTACGCAAAAATTTGGAAAGATATAACTCCTCTACTCCAAAGTTCAGATTTAGCGTTTGCAAATATTGAAGCCCCAATTGATACAACAAAAAAACATTCATCTTGGCCAAATTTTAATATGACTTATAATTATGTAAATGCTTCTATAACCGCAGGATTTAACGTTTTTTCACTTTGTAATAATCACACAAACGACCAAGGCTTAACAGGAATTCAAGAAACTGCAAAAACAACAAAAGCATTACAAACTGCAGCTAAAAATCAAAACAAAGATATTTATTTTTCAGGAATAAAAAATTCACCAAACGATAGTTTTTCATATAATTTAATAGAAAAAAATGGTTGGAAAATCTTATTTTTGCCAATCACAGAATTATTAAACAGATCAAATTACTCTGAATATATAAATTTTTCAAAGCCAACTGTAGAACAAAGACAAAAAATAATAGAATTGTGTAAAGAATTAAAAGCAAAAACAAAATGTGATTTATTCATTTTTTCGTTGCACACTGCAGAGCCAGAATACACCAGAAAAGTTACAGACGCACAAGAAGAATATTATATGAATCTTTTAAATGCTGGAGTTGATATTGTTTGGGCAAATCACGCACACATCATTAAAGACAGAAAATTCATTTTTGACACAAAAAATCAACGTCACAAAATGATTATGTACGCCAACGGAAATACAATTAGTGGTCAGCGAACAGCCCCAGATTTTAAATCAAAAAATCCAATTGGAGAACGGGACAACACAGGAGACGGACTTTTATACCAAGTGATTTTTTCAAAAGAAGAAAAAGAGGGAAAAACTTCAATCACCATAAAAAAAGCAACTCCACATTTTATTACAACTTACATAAATACAGCAAATGAATATGTTATTAAACTTTTAAATAAAGATTTCGTAGATTATTTATATGATGTTCCTAGAACAAATTGGGCGGAATACATCAAACGACGAATCAAAATCAATAATAGAGAAACAAAGGATTTAATAGTATGGCAATAAATTATAAATCGCTTCCAGTTTACGAACAAAAACAAAAAATATTGGACTGTTTAGAAAAAAATCAAGTTGTTATTGTAGAAAGTCCAACTGGTTCAGGAAAAACAACTCAAATTCCTGTAATTTTGTACGAAGCAGGCTACGCAACAAATGGAGTAATTGCAGTAACTCAACCACGAAGAATTGCAGCTCTTTCTGTTAGTGAATTTATTTCAAAACAACTGGGAACTTCATACCCAGGGCTTGTTGGTTACAAAATGCGTTTTGAAGATAAAACTGACGCTTCCACAAAAATTAAAATTATGACAGACGGAATCTTGCTTCAAGAAATGAAGTTAGATCCTTGGCTTTCAAAATATAGCGTTATTATGGTAGACGAAGCCCACGAACGAAGTTTAAACATTGACTTTGTAATGGGGCTTTTAAAACGTGTTCTAAAAGAAAGAAAAGACTTTAGAGTAATTGTCAGTTCGGCAACAATGAACACTCAAGTTTTTTCTGAATATTTTGATAACGCTCCAATTGTTTCCATAGATACAATCACCTACCCTGTTTCTGTAATTTACGACCCAATTCCAGGTGGCGTTACTACAACAACAGACGCTGGCTGCGATTTACTTCTTTCAAAAATTTGCAACACTGTAGAACGAGTTTTAGACAATGGTGATGAAGGAGGCATTTTAATCTTTTTACCAGGTGAAAAAATTATTAAAGATTGTTTAGACAGACTTTATAGAATGCCTTTTAGTAGACATTTGCACATTTTGCCCCTTTACGGAAGACTTTCAAAAGAAGAACAAGAAAAAGTTTTTGGCGAACCTCCCGCTGGCAAAAAAAAGGTAATAATTTCTACAAACATTGCAGAAACATCTGTAACAATTAGCGACATCACAACTGTAATTGATTCAGGACTTTGCAAACTAAATTTTTATAACCCAAGAAACTTTACATCCTCATTAATTGAATCTTCAGTTTCTAAAGCTTCTTGTAATCAAAGAAAAGGTCGTGCAGGACGCACCCATGAAGGAAGTTGTTACAGACTTTATAAACGCATGGATTTTGAAACTCGGCCAGAATACACAACAGAAGAAATTTACAGAACAGATTTAAGCGAAGTTGTTTTACGCATGGCAGAACTTGGAATTACAGATTTTTACAATTTTGATTTTATTGCAAGTCCTGGAAAAGAAGGAATTATTGGTGCTGTAGACACTTTGAATATGCTGGGTGCTTTAGATTCAGACAACTGTCTTTCTGAAATTGGAAAAATGATGGTTCGCTTCCCTCTTGAACCAAGAATTAGCCGAATTATTATTGAAGCAATTATGCGCTTCCCAGATGTAATAGACAAAGCATTGATTGCAGCATCATTTTTATCTGCAAATTCTCCATTTATTTTGCCACCAAACGAAGAAATGGAAGCTAGAAAAGCCCATCACCGTTTTAGAGACATGCAAGGAGATTTTGTAACATATCTAAACATTTTTAACGCATACAAACAATCAGACAACAAAGAAAAATTTTGCAAAAAAAATTATTTAGATGAACGTGTAATGGCCGAAATTGACAACATCAACTATCAATTAACACAAATTGTTTCAGACATGAACATTCCAATTGTTCAAGGGAAAGGTTCTTTTAATGATTACCTTTGTTGTATTGCCTGCGGAATGATTCAGTTTGTTTGTATTAGAACTGGAAGAGAAAGTTATCATTCATTAACTGCAGACCACATTTGCATCCATCCGGGTTCAGTAATTTTTAAGCAAAATCCTGTGTTTATTGTAGCTGGCGAAATTGTAAGAACTTCTAGAATTTTTGCAATGAGCGTTTCTCCTCTAACAAAACCAATGTTAGACTTAATTAATCCTTCTTTGTACGAAAAATTACAAAGTTGCAAAAATTCAAAAGTAAAAGATATTGAAAAAGAACTTAGAATTGCAAAACAAAAAGAAAACAAAAAAGATAAAAATAAAAAACAAGCAAAAACAATTTCAAATATTTCAGAAGCAGAACTTAAAGAAAATTCACTTTCTTTGGGAGATTTCTTATTTGAAGTTACAAAAATCAAAGGAAAAAAAGTTGCTTTATTGCCAATTGAACATTTTTCTTTGGCAGTTTTGCAAGAAAAAGATAAAGAAAAACTTAATGCTTGCGGAAACTTAAAAGGAAAAATTATAACAAGAGATAAAGGCGTTTTACTTGAAGGTGAAAAACTAAGTTTAATGATTAATATTATTAAAAATCTAGAAATTTCTCCAATTGCAGAAAAAAAATGGAACCGCAAAATGAACGCAAACATCAATAATCCAATTGAAAAAGAACAAATTATTGATTCCCTTGACTGGATTTTGCGCACAGCCATTGCAAAACAAAAAAACAAAGAATACGGATTTATTACACTTTTTACAGACAGCAAAGGAAATTATTGGTACAAAGTTTCCAGAGGATTTTCTACAGCCCTTGCCGAAAGCCATGCTTCCCTTGAAACTTTGATAGAAGAAAACATCAACTTTACAGAAGAAGACAAAAACAAAATAAATGAAAGTCTTCGTAAAGTGAATAAGTTTTATTCGTAGCTTTATTTTAAACACTTTGACTAAAAATATGATTGGGACTTTGTTGATAAGCTTACAGTCGAGTCGTGTCTGTCAAAGTGCGGTTGTGCTGCTAAAGAAAAGATTGTATCAAAATTGTTTTCGCTTTGCTCAACAATTTTGAAGTACGCAG
>JAGARY010000399.1 GCA_017622055.1 Treponema sp.
CAGAACCAAGACCTGCTTCATTAGAGAAGATACCACGAGCAATACCTTTCTGCATTGATTTTTGCATTGAATCCATAACTTCTTTCAAAACAAAACCAGCAGCACCACCAGCAACAGCTTCCAATCCAAATGCAGATTTAAAAATCAAAGCAAATGCAGCTGGGATTTTTGTTGCATTCATAATTAAAACAGAAAGTCCTAAGAAAACATAAACAATTGCCATTGCAGGAACAATTTTTTCTGCAACTTTAGAAATACGTTTAAGACCACCAATAATTACTAATGCAGCACAAAGAGTTACAATTGCTCCACCAATTACTGTTGCCCATGTATATTCATTTCCAGCTAATGTAAATGCAACATCAGAAGAAATTGCCATATTAACAGCAGAAGTAATACCGTTGATCTGTGTCATTGTACCAATACCAAGAAGACCTGCAGCAACTCCAAAAATTGCAAATAAAACAGCAAGCCACTTCCACTTTGAACCCATACCTTTTTCAATTGTATAGAATGGTCCACCTAAAACTGTACCGTCAGCTTTAACTTCACGATATTTAATTGCAAGCATACATTCAGCATATTTTGTAGCTGTTCCTAAAATTGCTGCAAACCACATCCAGAACAAAGCACCAGGACCACCAGCAGCAATAGCAGTTGCTACACCGACAATGTTACCTGTACCAATTGTTGCAGAAAGCGCTGTACACAAAGCAGAGAAACCTGAAAGTTCACCTGCACCTTCATTCTTTTTGAAAATTTGTTTGAAAGCACGGCCTAATTTTGTAAACTGAATACCGCGACAACGGATTGTCAAAAGCAATCCTGTAAACAAGATTAAAACGATTGTTGGAATTCCCCAAACAACATCATCAATCTTTACAAGAATTTCGTCGAATGAAATTATTTTATCTCCATTCGTATCAAAAATCTTTAGAAAAAAATCATTAATAGCCATTTCTGACCTCTTTGTAAAAAAAATAGAGCGCCAACCTATTTGATTGTACGCTCTCTAAAGAGTTGAATAAGACTTGAATTCTAGCCCTGTCCACTTTGCCTGAGATATCAAGTCTTTGTTATAATTTTATATAGCGCAAACTTTAACCCTTCGGCGTCTCACTGGTATGCGAGAACTCTCCAGAGAATTGACTACCTGAAACTACAAGGGAATCAACCTTTGAATTCTAGCACTATTTTCTTATTCTTGCAAGTTATTTTTATTATCTCAATTCCTGTGCATAGGGGATTTTCCTTATATTTTTCATTTTTTAATTGAAAATTTAAAAAGATAGTTTATACTGAAAAAACATGAAGGAAAACTTTTTATGAAAAAATTAGTATCATTATTGCTCACAGTAGCAGTAACAATTTCTGCACTTGTTGCAGCACCAACAATTTCAGAACCTGTTGAATTAAAAGCAGGAACAGATTACACAATTGAAACAAGTTTCTATGGAGACAAATACTTTACAATTGATGGTAATTCAATTCACTTTAATAAAGGTGCAAATAATGGCAATCATGCGGTTGTATTCAAATTCACAGACCCTAGTATAATTCCAGCAAATGCTGTAATTGAAATTGAATACACAATGGGGAAATATGATCCAAAAAAATCTTGCCAAGTTGTAATTCAACCTACAAGCGATAAAGCTGCAGATTATGGAAAACAAAACTATCCAATTTTATGGAATAATTATGAACCTGATAATCCACCAGTTATTACAGTTGACTGTGATAGACTTTTAACTTCATCAGTTAAGAAAAACTTAATTGGTTTTAGAATTTGTAACAACGATGGTTCTTACGAAAAATATAAATGGCAAAGTGATTGGGGATTCACAATTACAAAAGTTACTTTAAAACCAAAGAACTAGTAACTAAAACAGATTAGTTATTTTATAGAAAAGATGCCTAATAAGATTTCTTTTTGTAAAGGAAAATACTTATTAGGCATTTTTTTTATCAATTATTTCAATCTTTCAATTAAAAATGGAATTGCTTTTTCAAATTTTACACCGTACCAGTGAGAATCATCTCCCAATGTAAGCTTCATTGATTCCACAACATAATCTTGGGCAATTGTGGCTGCTTCCAAAATTGATTTTCCACGAAGCAAAGCACCTGCAAAACTAGAAGCAAAAACATCACCAGTTCCGTGAACACTTGCATCTAATCTATTTGTAAAAGTGTATTCAATTTTGTTGCCATCATAACAAGCACAACCTAATTTCCCTTTTTCAAAAGAAACTCCAGTTAAAACAACATTTTTAGCACCTAAAGCTTTTAGTTTTTTTAACATATCTTCAATGTATGCTTGATCATAATCTTCACCAACATAAGGTGTGTCTAACAAAAATGAAGCTTCTGTTAAGTTTGGCATAATTACATCTGCACCATTACAAAGTTTTGCCATTTCTTTTGGAAAATCTGAATCAAAACCAGGGTACATTTTTCCGTTGTCTGCCATTACAGGATCAACAATTCTTAAAGCATCAGGACGTGCAGTTTCTTCCATAATTTGCAAAATGTAAGGAATTTGAGCTTTAGAAACGTATCCTGTGTAAAATGCATCAAAAGTGATGTTTTCTTTTTTCCAGTGAGCAAGAATTGAAGGCATATCCTCCGTTAAATCTTTAAATGTGTACCCCGAAAAACCAGCTGTATGAGTTGATAAAACAGAACTTGGTAAAACAGCAGTTTCAATTCCACATGCAGAAATAACAGGCAACGCAACTGTTAAAGAGCATTGTCCCACACAAGAAATATCTTGAATTGTTAAAAGTCTTTTATCCATAAAAAAGCCTCCAAATAAAATAAACTTAAATTATTAATAATATAAATCTGGTATTATGTGTATATCCAATTTTAGTATATTTTGATATAATCAGATTATGTTTACTTGTGATTTTTCAAAAAAAGGAAATTTAACTCTTTCTGAGTATCTTTACAAAAATTTAAAATCTGCAATTATTGACGGAAACTTTGCTCCAAATGAAAAACTACCTTCAAAAAGAAATTTGGCAAATCATCTTGGAATTAGTGTAATTACAATTGCAAACACTTATGAAAGACTAATTTCTGAAGGCTACATTTATTCAATAGAAAAAAGCGGATTTTTTGTTACCGAACTTTTAAGTTTTTCTCAAATTAAAAATGAAAAAAAATCTGTAAATCAAGAAAATCAAAATAAACCAGAAAAAATTACAAATAACAAAAATCAAAATATTCCTCAAATTGATTTTAAAACAAATTCCATAAGTTATGAAAAATTCCCATTTAAAACTTGGAACAAAATTACAAAAGAAGTTCTTTCTGAACCAAACGAAAATCTTTTAAAATTGCCAGATGCAAAAGGTGTCTTTGAACTTAGAAAAGAAATTGCACTTTATTTGCGTCGTTTTAGAAATATGGAAGTTCATCCTGAACAAATTGTAATTGGCTCCGGAACAGAATATTTGTACAGCCTTTTAGTAAAACTTTTTGATTCAAATCTTTTGTATGCTGTGGAAAATCCTGGATATAAAAAAGTTTTTCAAGTTCTAAAAACAAATGGTGTAAATTGCGTTCCCTGTAAAATGGACAATTTTGGAATTAAAATAGAAGATTTGGAAAATTCAGGGGCAAATGTAGTTCATCTTTCTCCGTCACATCACTTTCCAACAGGAATTGTAATGCCAGTTCGTCGCCGCCAAGAAATTTTAGCTTGGGCAAATAAAGCAGAAAACAGATTTATAATAGAAGATGATTACGACAGCGAATTTAGATTTTTGGGAAAACCTTTAACTCCCCTATTTTCTTCTGAATACAACAACAAAAACAAAGTGATTTATATAAACACATTTACAAAATCTCTTTCACCTTCTTTTAGAATTGGATATTTAGTTTTACCAGAAAATTTGTTACCAATTTTCAATGAAAAATTAGGCTTTTTTTCTAACACAGTTTCTTCTTTTGAACAATTTGTTTTGGCAAAGTTTATGGAAAAAGGATTTTTTGAAAAACACATTATCAAAATGAAAAATTATTACCGCTCTTTACGAAACAACTTAATTTTTTGTCTTGAAAAAAGTTCTCTATCAAGTTTTTGCAAAATTAAAGAAGAAGAAGCAGGATTACACTTTTTGTTAGAAATTGATAAAAAAATGAACTCAAAAGATTTAAAATTACTTTTTGAAAAAAACAAAATTGTAATTCCCTTTTTAGAAGATTTTTATTACCAAAACAAAATGATTCTTGAAAAACCAACATTAGTAATAAACTATTCCGGACTAAAAAAAGACGACATCCCAAAATCTGTAAAAATTTTAGAAACCCTGTTGGTTTGATAATAACAAAGACAACATAAAAAAAAAATCCTCAGGGCACAGCCTTGAGGATTTTTCTAATTACTTAGTACTTAGCTTATTTTGTTTCAAGACAAGCGATACCAGGAAGTGTTTTTCCTTCAAGGAATTCCAAAGAAGCTCCACCACCTGTAGAAACGTGGCTCATTTGGCTTGCAAGGTTGAATTTGTTTACAGCAGCAACAGAGTCCCCTCCACCAACTACAGACATAGCGCCTTTAGCAGTAGCTTCTGCAACTAAGCGAGCAACTTTTTCTGTTCCTTTTGCAAATGCATCAAATTCAAATACACCAACTGGACCATTCCATACAATTGATTTTGCGTTAAGAATTGTGTCTGTGTAAATTTCGATTGTTTTAGGACCAACATCCATAGCCATTAAATCAGCTGGAATGTCTGTTGAATCAATTGCAACTGGAGCTGCATCTGGACTGAATTCTGTAGCACCAACGTGGTCAACTGGAAGAATGATTTTTGCACCTTTTTCTTCAGCTTTTTTAAGCAAATCTTTTGCTGTATCAATAAAGTCATCTTCAACAAGTGATTTTCCTACATTGTAACCTTGTGCTTTTAAGAATGTGTAAGCCATTCCACCACCAATTACTAAAGCAGATGCGTTTTTCAAAAGTGATTCCAAAACAGCGATTTTTGAAGAAACTTTTGCACCACCAATAATAGCAATCATTGGTTTTTCTGGATTTGTTACCATTGGTTGGATATATTTTACTTCTTTTTCCATTAAGAATCCGCCAACTTTTGTTTCAACGAATTTTGCAATAGAAGCTGTAGAAGCTTGGTCGCGGTGAGCTGTACCAAATGCGTCGTTTACAAAAATATCTCCGTAAGAAGCAAGTTCTTTTGCCATTGTGTCGCGTTCAGCAGCATCTTTTGAAGTTTCTTCTTTATGGAAACGAGTATTTTCCAACATTGCAACTGCACCTTCTGGAAGAGCATCAATTGCAGCTTTTTGTCCAAGTGCATCTGGAAGGAATGTAACATCTTTTCCAAGTTTTTCTGCAAAATATTTTACAACTGGAGCCATGCGATTTTTACCATTGATGAATTTTTCTGAATCTTCATCTGTCCAAGTTTTTCCAGCTTTTTCTGCTTTTTCTTGAGCTTTTTTAACGTCTTTTTTTGGATCACCTAAGTGGCTCATCAAAACTAAAGAACGTGGACCTTGTTCCAAAATGTATTGAATTGTTGGAAGAGCAGCCATAATACGTGTATCATCTTGTACTACACCGTCTTTCATTGGAACGTTAAAATCAACACGCATAATAATGCGTTTACCTTTAAGATCAATGTCTTTTACTGTTTTAATCATAAAACTACCTCTATATAATTTTAATTAAAAATTTGCCCGAATCATCAAACTGATTATTCTATTTCTTACAATATATATGTTTTTTAATACAAATTCAATGACATCGGTAACTCGCTAAAAGAATTAATAAATTTAGCAAATCTCTGTGTTTTCTTGTTTTTTGATTTTTTCTATTGTATATTATTATTCATGGATTATTTATTTGCTTTACAAAATATTCGGGAAAGTGCACCAGAAATCATAAATTGGTTTTTTTTGATTATATCTGAAGTTTTTTTAAAAGGTTCTGTAGTTTTTGTTGCCATAATTTATTGGAGTTTGAACAAATCCGCAGGAATAAAAATTGCCATGGGATATTCTTGTGCCTATTCAATTAATCAAACAATAAAAAACATTGTTTGCATTCCTCGCCCTTGGATTTTAGATTCAAGATTAAAAGTAGACTCTTTGGCAAAAGGTGGAGCAACAGGTTATTCTTTTCCAAGTGGTCACACTGTAACAGCGGCGTCAGTTTTTGGTGGAGTTGCTGCATGGCAAAAAAAACGTCCGTTTATTGTAGTTTTGATGGCAATTTTTACATTACTTGTGGCTTTTTCTAGAAACTGGCTTGGATGTCATACATTAAAAGATGTTATTGTAGCAATTTTGATTGCAGGAATGTCTGTTTGTTTTACCTGGTGGCTCTTTGATTTTATTGAAAAAAATGTTGATGTTTATCCAAATTTTGATATTTTAGTTTGCGTTTTAGGAAGTTTAATTTCTATTGGCATTTTGATTTTTGTTTCTGTAAAAAATTACCCACTTTACCCAGATTCAAATGGAAATCTTTTTGATAATTCTTATGATTTAACAACTGATTGTTTTACAGCTTGTGGAATAACTTTAGGTTTTCTTTTAGGCTGGGTTTTGGAACGTCGATTTGTAAAATTCGAAGTTTCTGGAACAAAAAAGCAATTAATTTTAAGAAGTGTTTTTGGAGTTTTGATTTTTGGAGCCCTTTATTTAGGAGGAAGCGTTGCATTTTCTTTTATGGGAGACCATTTTAGTCATCTTGTAAAATACTTTTTAATTATGTTTGTTGTGATTTTTGTTTACCCAGCAATCTTTTGGAAAATAGAAAAAAAATAACATATAAAACAGTTAGTTTGTCATGGGCTGTCTAAAAATTATCGTTAATACGTCCGGTCAAGGGATACGACCTTCAAGCCCTTGACTCATCCGTTTTTAGGATTTGTAATAAACCCTAAATGACATTTTCGTCCTCGTGCTTGACACGGGGACGACAGTGCCATTTATTTATTTTTTACACTAAGATTTGTAAATGTTGCCACACTAGAAGAATCTGAATCAACTGCGTAGAATCCAAGATAAACACCAGTAAATCCACCTGCAACTTCACTTGAAAGATAGCGGGTATCGGCTTGAGCAAGCAAAATTAAATCTTTTTTTGTTTGCAAAAATAATTGATAACAATAAGCATTTGCAAAAATCTTAAAAGAAGCCTTATTTGTTTCAAGTTTGATTTTTTCTTTTACAGATTCCGCCTGCCCTATGCAAAGTCTTGAATTAGCATAAAAATCATTTTCTTCTTTTGTAATAAAAATATCGTAGTGATGATTTTCGTCCATAAATAAAGAAAGTCCTGCTTCTGTAAATGAATCTTTTGATTTTTCTACATTTTCAGATTTAGTTAATTCAACCTGACAAGAAATTTCTTCTTCAAAAGCACACTGTCTAATTCCAACCCAAGAAGGTGAATCTTCAAGATTTTTTGTAGTTTTGTTTGTTGCTTTAATTTTTAGAAAATCTTTTCCAAATTCATAATTTTCTTCGTGAGGATTTCTTAAAAAGTTCCAATCATTTTTTGTTGTAAGATTTTGGAAAGTTTTGTGATAATTAAAATCTTGTTGTTTAAATTCATGTTCAAAAGGCAATTCAACTTCCAACAACGCTTCACCATAACCTTGTTTATCAAATAAATCGCAACATGGAGTTCCAATGTAAAACCAATCATCTTTCCAAATAACAGGTTCCATACAAGTTTCCCGTCCCAAATGATGGAATGGCATATATTTATCAATTTGTCTAAAAGCAAGATGACAGAACCACCAAGTTCCATCAGTTGCCTGAACAATATCACCATGCCCCGCACCTTGAAGTTGGTACCCGCCAAGATTTCTATTTGTTAAAACAGGATTTGCAGGACAAGGTTCAAATGGGCCTTTTAAATTTTTGGAACGAGCATAATTTACCATGTGGCCATATTCAGTTCCGCCTTCTGCGTTTAGTAAATAATAATATCCGTTAAACTTATACATGTGAGGTGCTTCAATATAACGACCACCAGTTCCGTACCAAAGAGGTTCATTTTCTGAAAGTTTTTTTCCAGTTTCAATATCAATTTGACTAATTTGAATGTATCCGCGACCAGTTTTATCGTTCCCGTTAGAAATAAAATAAACTTTTCCATCGTCATCAAAAAACAACGATGGATCAATTCCGTCTTGTTCTACTTTTATTGGGTCTGACCATTCGCCATAAATATCATCTGTCCAAACATAAAAGTTTCCGATATTAGAAACGTTTGTTACGACCATATAAAATCTGCCATTATTAAAACGAATTGTTGGTGCGTAAATTCCTCCACCAGTTGTACTTGAATTTTCCAAAAGCAACTGACTTTTTCTAGTTAAACAATGACCAATTTGTTTCCAATTGATTAAATCATCACTTTCAAAAAGTGGAACGCCAGGAAAATAACTAAAAGTTGAACAAACCATATAATATTTTCCGTTTGCCGCACACATACTTGGATCTGGATACATTCCTCTTAAAACAGGATTTTGAAATTTCATAAAAACCTCTCATTATTTCAATTTATTTAATCTATTTATTCTATTTATTAAAATGCCATTCTTTTAAGCAAATATCTTTATTTCCAAAAAGAATGTACAAAAAGTGAACGTCCGAAAAATCACTAGGAACATCAATTGTAATTTCCTGCCATTCATCGCTATCAACAGCAAATGCTGCAACAGGAGTTTTTGCAACGTTATCAAGTTTTAATTCAATTTTTCCATGACCTTTTACTTTTGTTGTAAAAGATTTTGCACCAGTTTCAAAATCAACATCTTTTACTAAAAGCCATGCACCAGTTTCCATAGCTTTTGTTGCCCAAGAATTTTCACCTTTAACTCTTTCGTACCAAATATCAGCGGAAGTAAACATTGTAGTTCCAAGTGATAATTTATATGGATTATAATTTTCAATTTGTTTTACACCCGCAACAGAACCACTTCTTAATTCAATATTTAAATTTTCTTCATCAACTTTTAATGTATCAATACAAAGACTTCTAAAACCGCCATCAGTTCCCATTTTATCTTGAAGAATCATTGCGTGATAAATCATGTAATATTGGCCTTTATATTTCATAAAATGGCTGTGATTATTACTATAATTCATTCCCGCTTCCCCAGGATTTCTAAAATAATGACCTTTATATTCCCAAGAATCCATATCAAGAGGAGTTTTACTTATCATGTATGCCATAGAACAAGTTGAAGGTTTTGGAATGCCTACAAATTTTTCTGGCCATTCTTCACGTTTGTCCCAACTTGTGTTGAAGGTGTAAACATAAGTGTCATTTATATAATTTAATTCGCTTGCTTCAAAAAAGTATGGAGAAGGCATCACTTTGATATCGCTAGCAAGAGAAATCATATCATCACCTAATTGAACAATTCTTGCACTATTTGGCCATAAATCTGTTCCACTTGGCGCTTTTCCACAACCACCAAAAGCAAGCCAAGGAGTTCCGTTATCATCAATACAAACTCCAGGATCAAAAGGGGCAGGACAATCGCCCACACCTTTTGTCTGATGAGAAATCAAAGGTTTCTTTAAAGGATCAGACCAAGGGCCAAGTGGACTTGTAGAAGTTAAAACTCCAACACCTGCTCCACTATTTGAAAAATACAAATAAAAATGAGTTAATCCATCATCTTCAACTCTTGAAACTATAGAAGGAGCCCAAGAAGCATAAATCCAAGGGGCAATTCCTTTTACATTAATTTCACCGTGATATGTCCAGTTCACCATATCTTCAGTAGAAAAACAAACAAGTGATTTTATATGTTCGTAAGTATTTTTTCCACTTTTTCCAACAGTTGTATACTGCTGATGGTCATTTGTTCCATAAACATAAAGTCGCCCTTCATATTCCACACCAGTTGGGTCAGCACAAAAAACATTTGACGAAATAGGATTTGCATTAGTTAAAGGTTTGCAAATATTTCTACTTGGTTGAATATCTGCCATATCAATTTTCTCCTGAACAATATCATTGTTTTTATTTTGAGATGAAAAACAAGATACAAAAATACATAATAAGATTGGGAATAAATAGAATAATTTTTTCATGCTACTTATTATATATTTTAAGGTGAAAAATTGAATAGTATAAAATGTGGTAAAAATTGTATATTATGAAAAAGAGTTAAAAAAAAAACTAAAAATTTAGCTATACTCTTCAAGATTAACAATATCAACAAATAGGTTTATATTCTATAAAAACCAAAAGTTTGCTAAAATCAACCTATGCAAAAAAATCAAATTATTTTTCCAGATTATAACAACAGTATTTTAAATTTCTCTTGTTCAATTTTGAATCACTTTGGTACAAAAATTCATCACAACACCCTTCCCTATGTGGATTCAATTCTTGAAAAAAACTTTAAAAACGTAGTTGTTATTTTGCTTGATGGACTTGGAATCAACATTCTTGAAAAACATTTAAAACCAAATGATTTTTTACGCAAGCATTTTTTATGTGAATATTCTTCAGTTTTTCCGCCAACAACAACAGCTTCTACAACTACAATGATGTCTGGACTTTCTCCAATTGAACACGGATGGCTTGGCTGGGATGTTTACTTTGAACAGGAAGATAAAATTGTAACTTGTTTTAAAAACACTTTGGCAGGAACTACAACACCCGCAGCAGAATACAACATTGCCCACAAATATCTTCCATATAAAAATCTTGAACAAATCATAAACCAAACTCAAAACGCCGACGCAAAAATCCTTTTTCCATGGATAATAGAAAAACCTTTTGATTTAGATTGTTGGATAAACGAAATAAAAAATCGCTGCAACAAAAATCAAAGAACTTTTACATACGCATATTGGGAACAACCAGACGGATTTTTGCACGCAGAAGGTAGCGACTCACAAAATGTTCACAACACAATAGAAGAATTGAACAAAAAAATTAAATTACTTTGTGCAACTTTGCAAGATACCGTCGTTTTTATAACAGCAGACCACGGCCACATCGACATTCAAATGGATTTTTTTGAAGAAAATTACCCTGATTTTGCAAAAATGCTAGTTCGTCCCGCAAGTATTGAACAACGAGGAATTAGTTTTTATGTAAAAGACGAATTTATTCCAGTTTTTAAAGAAAGATTTTTGGAGCTTTTTGGCTCTGATTATTTAATTTTTTCAAAAGAAGAAGTTTTTCAAAATAAACTTTTTGGACCAGGAAATCCACACCCAAATTTAACAGGAATTGGAAACTTTATTGCCCCAGCCATTGGAACAAGAACAATGTTTTGGAACAAAAAATTTCCACAGTTCAAAAGCCACCACGCAGGTTTAACTTCTCAAGAAATGAAAATCCCTCTGATTGTTGTGGAAAAATAAGGAACAAATTATGGAAATTATTGATAACTTTGTTACAGAAAAAGATTTTGAACTTTTACAAAATGATAAATACACATTTTTTGTTCTTGGTCGCATTCTTAAAGGTGAATGCAATTTTATTGCAAGCGACCACAACAAAATTATCATCTGTCATTCTTGCAAACCATTTCCTTTGTGGATTTGGACTCCAGACAATGTTTCACAACAAGAAATGGAAACAGTTTATCAAATTCTTTTAGAAAATAATTTTTTGACTAGCGAATATACTTTTAATTTAAAATACGATTTAGCTACATTTTTGATTAGCAGAGCTTCAAAAGATGGCAAAACACTTTTACTTAAAAAAAACATGTTCGCTTACGATTGCCCTTCCCCAATTGAACCTGCAGATTTACAAAAAGCAGACGGCACATTTTCAAAAGCTACAATTGCAGATTTAGACGATTTTATTGACTTATGGGATTGGTTTCACACAGAATTAAAAATCGATATGAAAACTCGGGAAGAATATTGCAAAGATGCAGAATTTTCGCTAAAAAATGAAAATGTTTTTTTGTGGAAAAACACACAAGGAAAAATCGTTGCTTGTTGCAGATACAATGTAAACGACACAATAGCATCAATTGGCCTAGTTTATACACATCCAGATTTTCGGCGAAAACATTACGCACAAAATCTTGTAGATCAAGTTGCAAAAATCATTTCCGACCAAGGACTCACACCAATGTTATACACCGATGCAGATTACATTGCCTCTAACTCATGCTACGAAAAAATCGGATTCATTTTAAGAGGAAAACTTTGCACACTCAGATAAATTTTTAGAAAAGCCAATAAAAATATGTTGTGGAAAAATAAAATCCTCTCTACCTCACAAAATTGGTCCAAACTGGAGGTTCACGTTCTGGCAAAGTGATTCCGTTTTCTTTTCCAAGCTGAATGCATTTTAAAAGCCAAGCCATATTGTTGCCCAAAGTTCGCATTGTTTGCATTCCTTCTTCGTCTTGCAAAACTTGTTCTGCATAGGCGCCGTGAATTTGATTCCAATATTGTGACGAAACAATTGGCATGGAACTAATTGTAAAATATTTATTCAATTGATCAAAAGCAGCAGTCGCACCACCTCTACGACAACTAACAACAGCAGCTCCAGGTTTTCCTGCAAATCTTCTACCGCCTGCATAAAAAAGTCTGTCCAAAAAGGCTCTAATTTGGCCGCTTGGACCTGCATAGTAAACAGGAGAACCAATTACAACACCGTCAAATTCATCACAGCGAGCTAAAATTTCGTTTACCTTATCATCAATAAAACATTTTCCCAATTGACTACATTTTCCGCATGCAATACAACCTGCAATAGGTTTTACACCAAGATACAAAATCTCAGTTTCAATTCCATTTTTTTCCAAAGTTTTTGCAACTTCATTCAACGCTGTAAAAGTACATCCTTCTTTGTGTGGACTTCCATTAATCAACAAAACTTTCATAAAAATACCTCTATAATAATATTAATATTTATTGCTAGGAGATTCATTAAAATACTTTTTATATGCTCTATAAAACGAAGAATAATCTGAAAATCCACATTCATAACAAGCATCTTGAGTAGAACTTCCCAAACGAATCATTTCTTTTGCCGCGGTAAGACGTTTTCGTAAAATATATTCCCAAGGTGTAGAACCAATATTATTTTTAAAATTTCGTGTTAGTTGGGAAGCACTAATATTAAAATATTCCGCAATTGATGAAACTGTTATTTCTTCAAAAAGATGTTTGTTAATATATTTTATTGCTCTTTCAGAAAAAGTTTTAGGTTTTTCTTCCATTGAAGATTTTTCAAAAAAGGCTTTTTGAATCATATAAAGAAGCATTCCTAAATGAGTATGAATTACAACTTTTTTTTCACTATCAGTTTTGGCATACACCATTTCTGAAAATAAAGATTTTACAAGATTCATATCAAGATTATTTTCGGTAAAAAGATTTTGTTTTCCAAGGGGTCTGTCTAAAAAAGGTTTTATTAATTGTTGATTTGTATCTATATTTTGTAAAAATGAAACAGGAAAATTTATTGCAAAGCGTTCATATTGAGTTTCTTTAATAATTCTTGCTGTGTGAGCTTCTGCAGGACGCATGATCAACAAATTATTTTCATCAAGAGGATAAATTGAACCTTCAACTAAATAATCAACGTTTCCAGAAATAAAAAAATAGATTTCACATCTGTCATGAATATGCATATTGTAACTGGCAGGAATAGGTTTTTCTTCCACTGCATATCGAATATAAACATCTTCAAAGTTGTATTCTTTCAACATATTTGAATTTTATCATTAAATGCGTGAATTTACAATGTATTTTGTATTTTTTAACAATGTTAATGTAAAAACTTTCATGTTAAGATAAATCATCCTTAATAAAAAAGGAATGCAGGAGGATGTGATTTATGAACAAAAAATTAGCCGCTTTTGCAGATGAAGCAGACGGGCAAATTGACGGACAAATCAAAGCTATGACAGAAAACGGGATTTCTTATTTAGAAATTCGTGGCGTTGATGGGCAAAATATTGCAGATATTTCAATTTCAAAAGCAAAAGAAGTTTTGCAAAAACTAAAAGACAATGATTTAAAAGTTTGGTCTTTAGGTTCACCTTTTGGAAAAATTGGCATAAATGATGATTTTGAATCTCATCTTGATAAATTCAAAAAAGGATTAGAAATTGCACACACACTTGAAGCAAAAAACATTCGTTTGTTCAGTTTTTATGTTCCTTCTTCAGAAACAGAAAAATACAAAGATAAAGTTTTTGCACAACTCCAAAAATTTGTGGATGCAGCAAAAGGAAGCAACATCATATTATGTCACGAAAACGAAAAAGGCATTTACGGTGATGTTGCAACTCGTTGTGAAGAAATTCATAAAAATGTTCCAGAATTAAAAGCGATTTTTGACCCAGCAAACTTTATTCAAAGCGGACAAAACACAACAGAAGCCTGGGAAAAACTTTCTACTTATGTTGAATATATGCACATAAAAGATGCTTTAGAAAATGGACATGTCGTTCCTGCTGGAAAAGGAATTGGAAATCTTCCATATCTTTTGAGCAAATACAAAGGTGAAGTTTTAACACTTGAACCACATCTTTCTGTTTTTTCTGGCTTTGAAAAACTAGAAGGAAATCAAAAAACACAAATTGATGAATACAGTTATCCATCATCACGAGCCGCATTTGATGCAGCAGTAAACGCACTAAAGGAATTGCTGTAAAAATAACACCGGCCGCCAGCGGCCTTACACAGGAGAAAAATATGGAAAAAATTAGACTTGGAATTATTGGAATGGGAAACATGGGAAGTGGGCATTTTAGAAATGTTCAAGAAGGAAAATGTCCTTCAGTAGAAGTAACAGCTCTTTGTGATATAAACCCAGAAAAATTAGAAAAACACAAAGATGTAAAATGCTTTACTTCTTCAAAAGAATTATTTGAAAGCGGACTAGTTGATGCAGTTTTAATTGCAGTTCCACATTATGATCATCCAAAAATCGCAATTGAAGCGTTTAATTATAAAGTTCATGTTTTAACAGAAAAACCAGCTGGAGTTTATGCAAGACAAGTTAGAGAAATGAACGAAGCCGCAAAAAAATCAGGCGTCAAATTTGGAATTATGTTTAACCAAAGAACAAATCCAATGTACGCAAAAGCAAAAGAAATTGTTCAAAGCGGACAACTTGGAGAACTAAAAAGATTAGTTTGGATTATTACAAACTGGTACAGAACTCAAGCATATTATGATTCAGGAAGTTGGCGCGCAACTTGGAGCGGCGAAGGTGGCGGCGTTTTATTAAATCAAGCACCACACAATTTAGACTTATGGCAATGGATTTTTGGAATGCCAAAACGAATCAGAGCTTTTTGTAGCATTGGAAAGTATCACAATATCGACGTAGAAGACGATGTTACAATTTACGGAGAATATGAAAACGGCGCAACTGCAACATTTATTTCTACAACAGGTGAAGCTCCTGGAACAAATCGTTTGGAAATTTCGGGAGATAAGGGTAAAATAGTAATTGAAGAAGGAAAACTTAAGTGGTGGAAACTTGAAGAATCAGAAAGAGAATTCTGTTTTTCTGCAACAGAAGGATTTGTTTCGCCAAAGTTCAATATGAAGAATATTCAGAAAAAGAACCAGAAGGACATCCTCAAGTTTTGGAAGCTTTTGCACAATCAATTTTGCATAACACAGAAATGATTGCAAACGGTGAAGAAGGATTAAATTCACTTTCAATTTCAAATGCCGCTTACCTTTCTTCTTGGACAAATGATTGGGCCGAAATCCCAACAGACGAAGCATTGTTTGAAAAATATCTTACAGAATTGTGTGAAAAAGAAAAACAAAAGCCTAGAAAAAAGTAATAAAAGCTCACAAAGAACCTTTGGAAAAACTTTGTGAGCGCTGGAAAGTAAGGTGGTAGAAAATGATAAAAATCCCTGTTAACAAAAATGCACAAAAAGAAGTTTATGAAATGTTAGAATATCTTTCTTCAATAGAGGGAAAGGGAATTCTAACTGGTCAACACACGCAAACTAGAGCTCAAGAAGAACTTCAAGTCATTTTTAAAGAAACAGGGAAATATCCTGCAATCTGTGGCTTTGAACTCTTATCATATTCACCAAATATAAATCTTAATGATGCAACAGAAGAATGTAAAATTGAAGTTTTGGAAAATCAAAATACATTGGAGCTTGCATTTGATTGGGCTAATAAAGGCGGAATCATTACATTTACATGGCATTGGTTTTCGCCAGTTGGTGGCCACGATAAATCATTTTATTCAAAAAACACAGAATTTGATGCAGAAAAAGCTTTACAAAAAGGCACTGCCGAAAACATTGCTTTTATTCATGATTTAGATTACATGGCTTCTTTACTGCAACCATTTTGCCAAAAACACATACCAATTTTGTGGCGGCCATTCCACGAGTCCGAAGGTGATTGGTTTTGGTGGGGTGCAAAAGGATTATCTGTTGCAAAAGAACTTTTCCGCTTTATGTTTAAATATTACACAGAACATCATCACTTAGATAATTTAATTTGGGTTTGGAGCAATCCTCTTCCAGAAGGTTATGTAGGTGATGAATTTTGCGACATCATTTCTTTAGACCAATATCCAGAACCACACGCCCACAGTTCATTCAAAGAAAAATACGAAAAATTAAGAAAAATCACATCGGCAGAAAAAGGCACTGCAATTGCCGAAACAGGAATAATTCCAGATGCAGATTCATTAAAATCAGATAAAATTCCTTGGTTATGGTATATGACCTGGAGTAAAGTTTTTGCTCTTACCCAAGAATTTAATAGTTTTGATGCTTTACGAAAATTATACAACAGCAATTACGCAATCACTTTAGAAAAAATAAAAAAGGAAAAAAATTAATGAAAAAAATCACAAAAATCATCATTGCAATTGTAATAGTTATCTTAGCCTTACTCTCAATAAAAATCTTTGCAAAAGACAAACAGAGGTCTCCAATGAAAAACGAAGTTGAAATTACAGTTGACTTTTCTCTTCCAGAAAAACCAATTTCTCCATACATTTTTGGAATAAACGATAGAGCAAGTTTTGAACAAGTAAGTCCAAAAGCAATTCGCCTTGGAGGAAATCGATTATCAGCTTACAACTGGGAAAATAACAAATCAAATGCCGGTTCAGATTGGAAAAATCAAAGTGATGATTATTTACTTGGAAATGTTCGGTCAAAATTAAAACGAAAACCTGGGGCTGCGGCATTAAACGTGGCAGAAGATGTAAAAGAACACAATGTTCCATATTCATTATTAACTCTTCAAATGGTTGGTTATGTTGCAAATAAAAAAGGCATAATGACAAAAGAAAATTCCCTTGACGGTGAAGATTGGTGCAAAGTTGTAAACCGTAAAAATGCTCCATTTTCTCTAAAACCAGATTTAACAGACGGTGTTGTTTACACAAACGAATATCTAAATTACCTTGGAGAAACAATTGGAAAATCAGATAGCAAAACAGGTTTTAAAGGATACGCTTTAGACAACGAACCAGGTCTTTGGCATCACACCCACTCTTTAATTCATAAAGAAGAAGTTCGAGCAAAGGAATTAATTGAAAAAACTATAGATTTGGCAAAAACTGTAAAAGATTTTGATTCAAATGCAGACGTTTTTGGTCCATCATTATTTGGATATTCTGCTTACAAATCTTTAGGTTCTGATTGGAATTTAATAAATGCAAATAATTTTTACAAATATCAATGGTTCATAGATTATTATCTTGAACAAATGGCAAAAGCAGAAAAAGAAGATGGCCGCCGTTTATTAGATGTTTTAGATTTGCACTACTACACCGAAGCAAAAGGTGCTTGCGGAAAAAGAAAATGCGATCATTTTGACAACGACGATTGTATAAAAGCCCGAATTAATGCAGTTCGTTCTTTGTACGATGCTGATTACAAAGAAAATAGTTGGATTGTTGATACAGGAGCAAAATTTTTCCCACTTTTACCAAAAATCAAAGCGTCAATAGACAAATATTACCCAGGAACAAAACTTGCATTTACCGAATACAACTTTGGAGGCGGAACAGACATTTCCGGGGCAGTTACACAAGCAGATTTCTTAGGATTGCTTGCAAAAAATGAAGTATATTTTGCTTCAATTTGGGCTTTTGATAAAGCAGAATATCAATTTGCAGCAATAAACATGTTTACAAATTATAACAAAAAAGGCGGATATTTTGCAGATTCTTACATCGAATCAACTTCCAGCGACGATTACAAAGTTTCATCTTTTGTAGGAAAAAATAATCAAGACGGAAAAATCCACATCATCTTAACAAACAAATCAATTCACGAAAAAACAAAAATTTCCCTTGATTTAGGAAAAAAAGGATATATAATTTCAGAAAAATATGTTTTAGATAAATCAGGTACAAAAATTAAAGCAGAAGAACCAAATGCAACAAATAAAAAGACAAAAATAATTTTTGAACTTGAACCTATGACTGTAAATCATTTTGTTATAGAATAAACACGGAGCGCACAAAAGCCCGCTCCGCAAAAACAGGAGCAAAAAATGGCAAAAGTAAATCAGCCAGAATGGCTAAAAAATGCTGTATTTTATGAAATTTATCCTCAGTCTTTTAATGACACAAATGCAGACGGAATTGGAGACTTTCAAGGAATTATAGAAAAACTAGATTACATCGCCCTTCTTGGATGTAATGCAATTTGGATGAATCCTTGTTTTGATTCCCCTTTTGGCGACGCTGGTTATGACGTTGCAGATTATTTTAAAGCCGCTCCACGCTACGGAACAAATGAAGACTTAAAACGCTTATTCCAAGAAGTTCACAAACGAGGAATGCATATTTTATTAGATTTAGTTCCAGGTCATACATCAACAGAACACAAATGGTTCAAAGAATCTCTTAAAGCAGAAAAAAATGAATTTTCAGATCGCTACGTTTGGACAGATTCTATTTGGGAAGAACCAGAAGGAATGGGCTGCATTCGTGGCATTTCAGACAGAGACGGTTCTTGCACAGTAAACTTTTTTTCCCATCAACCAGCACTAAACTACGGATTTTATAAACCAGATCCAAATAAAAAATGGCAACAACCAATGGACGCTCCAGGACCACAAGCAACTTTGCAAGCAATGAAAGACGTTATGGCATTTTGGCTTGAATTAGGTTGCGACGGCTTTAGAGTTGATATGGCAGGTTCACTTGTAAAACACGACGAAAATCAAAAAGGAACAATTGAACTTTGGAAAGATGTTCGAAAATTTTTAGATCAAAACTTCCCAAAAGCTGCAATGATTTCTGAATGGGGAGAACCAGACAAATCAATAGAAGGTGGCTTCCACATGGACTTTTTGCTCCACTTTGGCCCATCCCACTACAACGATTTATTCAGATGCGAAAATCCGTATTTTTCAGCAGAAGGAAAAGGCACTGCTTATGAATTCTTAAAAAAATACAAAGAAAATTACGAAAAATCAGACAAAAAAGGCTTAATCTGCATTCCATCTGGAAATCACGACATGGATCGCCTTGCTCGCAGATTATCTGTTCCAGAAATGAAAGTTGCCTTCGCATTTTTGCTCACAATGCCAGGTGCACCATTTATTTACTACGGCGACGAAATTGGAATGCACTATGTGGAAAATCTTGTTTCTGTGGAAGGCGGCTACGGAAGAACAGGTTCCCGCTCCCCAATGCAATGGGACAATTCCAAAAACGCAGGATTCAGTTCCGCCCCAAAAGAAAAATTGTACATCCCTCAAGACCAATCAGCAGACCGCCCAACCGCTGAAGCCCAAATGAAAGATGAAAATTCCTTGTGGAAAGAAATTCAAAAGTTAATAAAAGTTCGCCAAGAAAACGCCGCTTTGCAAAATATGGCAGAAATTGAATTTTTATCAGACGGAAG
>JAGARY010000400.1 GCA_017622055.1 Treponema sp.
TTGTATAATTTGATTCACTATTATAAATATTTTTTACATTCAATTTTTCTTCAAATTCGGAAATTGATTTGTCTAAATCCTGTTTTTGCTCCGCAGATAAACCTGCAATCATCAATCTTCCAAGATTTGAAAGCAAACCAAGAACGTAATAATCTTCTGCATCAAAATTAGAATGTTCTTTATCTTTTATGAAATTCTTATAAAGATTGAATGAAGAAAAAGCAACTTGTTCAGAACCTTGCAATAGTTTTTTATATTCTTGATTATCTACTAGTTCAATTCTTGGAGAATTTGGTGTAAATAATAACTTTAATTCTGTTTCAGAAACTTTTTCTAACACTTCCGATAGTTTAATTCCGCTACCCTTTTCTTTTAATACATAAGAAAGGAGCAAGAAAGTTAAAACCGCATCTTTTTGAAAAATCTTTAATAATTCATTTTTGTTACAACCATTATTCAAAATGTTTTGTAACGACTCATAGTTTTCTTTTAATACAGGGAACGCTGAGATTTTTTTTGCAAATTCTTTGTAAATTTCGTTTAATCCATCATGAATAGAAGAATCGCATGGCAAGAAAATTCTTGTAATAGTTTCTGTATTTGTTCCAATTACTTGATAATTTTCTCTTGAAAGCCCAATTTTTTCCAACATCAAAACCATAATGATAATACCAAGTCCCGCTCCTTCTGATTGGTCCATAACGGTATTCATTACTTCTTCAATTGACTGATATTGTTTTACACCTTCTAATTTTTCTTGAATACGTTTTCGTTCAGTTTTTGTTAATCTTGCATTATTGCGAATTTCAATTCTAACTGAAGAATCGTTTCTAATTTGAAGAAGGAATTTAATGTATAATCCAGCTTGTTTTTGAAGTTCCAAATAATGATTAATATTTGAAAGTGTGTCTACTTTAAATGTGGTCATTCCTTTTGCGTATTGTGTATCGTCGTTTATGTCTAAACATTTTTCTTTAAAATAAACACGCTTTGTATTTGCTTTTTTTGCGTTTGTTAAAAGTTCACTTAAACAGAATGACAAATATTGATGCATATGATTTTGATGACATGTTGTTAAGAAGTCGCGAAGTACACTTTGAATATACATTTCCATACTTTTTGGAAGTGTATATGTAGTCACTTCGATGGGAACTTGGTATTCCAGAGCCTTCTTAATTTTCCTTTCGTCAATCTCTTTTAGAGTATCAAAATCGACATTCACCATTGATTCATTATACACCCCCCCCCACTGATTGTAAAATGTTTTTTTTATTTTTTTCTGGACTTAAAATAACTACGTTTTTAGAGTATAATAATTTATATCACTTTTTGAAGGAGTTTTTATGTCTGATTTAGTGAATGTAAACAATGCAAAAAATACAATTAGAATTCTTTTACCTTTGATTGATGAAGCAGAAAGAAAATTTAAAAGTGCACGCAACTGGGGATTTTTAGACATTTTTGGTGGCGGTTTGATTGTAGATTTGTTCAAACACGGGAAATTAAATTCTGCTAGCAACACAATGAATGAAATATCATCTCATTTGCAAACACTTCAAAATCAATTAAATGGACTTACAATTCCAACAGATTATCGTATGCAGTTTGGGTTTTCTTCTTTTGGAGATTTTTTATTTGACGGTGCCATTTTTGACATTTATATGCAATCAAAAATTATGAGCAGTTTGGACCAAATTCGTAGTTTAAGAACTAAACTTTTGCAATTGCAAGAAATGCTTGGACGAATGTAATTTATGTAATTTAAGGAACTGTTTGATTTATGAGAGAATTTAAAGTTGTTAGCGAATTTGAACCTAGTGGAGACCAGCAACAAGCCATAGATAAACTTTCAGAAGGCTTTTTGCGTGGAGATAAATTTCAAACATTAAAAGGTGTAACTGGTTCTGGAAAAACTTTTACAATGGCAAAAATTATTGAAAAAGTTCAGCGACCAACTTTAATCATTTCTCACAATAAAACACTTTCGGCTCAACTTTACCGAGAATTCAAAACTTTTTTTCCAAACAACGCCGTTGAATATTTTGTTTCTTATTACGATTATTATCAACCAGAAGCTTACGTTGCAGCCCGTGACCTTTATATTGAAAAAGATTGCGACATTAACAAAGAAATTGACCAATTAAGACTTGCCGCAACTTACAGTTTAATGGAACGCCGTGATGTAATTGTAGTTGCAACAGTTTCTTGTATTTATGGTCTTGGAATGCCAGATTTATACAAAGAAATGCGTGTTCATGTGGAAATTGGTCAAACTTTAGATACAAAATCTTTTGCAGATAAATTGATTTCACTTCAATACACAAGAAACGACAATGTTTTGGACAGAGGAAACTTTAGAATTGTTGGTGATGTAATTGAAGTTTTTCCTCCTTACATGGAAACTGACGAAGCTTACAGAATTGAACTAGATTGGGACGAAGTTGTAAGAATTAGAAGATTTCATGTATTAAACAGAGATACAACTGGCGAAATTGACGAAACAGTTTTCTATCCTGCAAAACACTTTGTTGTTCCTCACGACCAATTGCTTGTGGCAACAGATAGAATTCAAAAAGAAATGGAAGAACGAGTTGCAGAATTTCAAAAAATGGGAAAAATCATTGAAGCAGAAAGATTAAAAACTCGTACAACTTATGATATTGAAATGCTAAAAGAAATGGGCACTTGTACTGGAATTGAAAATTATTCAGGTCCAATTTCTGGAAGAAAATCTGGAGAACCACCGGCAACACTTTTGCATTATTTTCCAGATGATTTTTTATGTTTGATTGATGAAGCCCATGTTTCTGTTCCACAAATTGGGGCAATGTACGAAGGAGACAGAAGCCGAAAACAAAACTTAATTGACTTTGGATTCCGTTTGCCATCTGCTTTTGATAACCGTCCGTTAAAAAAAGCAGAATTTGATGCAAAAATGAATCAAATAATTTATGTAACTGCAACTCCACGTCCACAAGAAATTGAACAAAGTACACAAGTTGTGGAACAGTTGATTCGTCCAACAGGACTTTTGGACCCAATTGTAGAAGTTAGACCTAGTGAAGGTCAAATGGAAGACATTTACAAAGAAGTAAAACTTAGAATTGAAAAAAAAGAACGCTGTTTACTTTTGACTCTTACAAAAAAAATGGCAGAAGATTTAACAGACTATTTAACAGAATTAAACTTAAAAGTAAGATACATTCACTCTGAAATTGACACTTTTGAACGGGTTGAAATTTTAAAACAACTTAGAACTGGTGAAATTGATATTCTTATTGGAATTAACCTTTTGCGGGAAGGAATTGACCTTCCAGAAGTAAGTTTTATTGCAATTCTTGATGCAGACAAAATTGGATTTTTACGTTCGGCAACTTCTCTCATTCAGATTATTGGGCGTGCAGCTCGTAACGAAAATGGTATGGTTGTTATGTACGCCGACCACATGAGTGCAGCAATGGAAGAATCTATAAACGAAACTAAACACCGTCGCGAAATTCAGCAAAAATATAACCAAGAACACGGAATTACTCCAAAAACAATTAAAAAAGCGGTTGAAGATATTCTTGTTCACGAAAAAGCAGATGCTGAAGACGGAGCTTCTATGAATCTTGAAGTTTTGAAAAACGGTGTTAATTTATTTAATGCTTCTGACAGAAAAAAACTTATTAAAGCTCTTCAAAAAGAAATGACAGAATGTGCCGACCGCATGGAGTATGAACAAGCGGCTCTTTATCGTGATCAAATTAACGAAATTATTGAAAAATACGGAAAATAAAGGGAAGATTTGCGGCAAGGATGGGAGCACCTGCGCAGCAGTCCATCCTGCAAGTTTTGAACAAAGTGAAAAACTTGTTAGCAAGCGTTCAGCTTGCGACAGGAGGATGAGCGGTAGCGAAGTGCGGACAGCCTGATTTTTGCAAAGCAAAAAGCTGCCCGCAATAACACCATTATTATACTATTGCGTCAAGACAATCTACAACGGCAATGTCGTAGAGTTCTGGTTGTTCACGCAATTTTTGGATTGCAGATTCTTTGTCTAATGCTCCACGGTAATTACGTCTACTTGAAAGAGAAACATAACTTTCGGCAACATGAATTAAGCGGGCAATTTGAGGAATCTCGTCGCCTTTGAGTCCTTTTGGATAGCCTGTTCCGTCCATGTTTTCGTGATGTTTCATAGCAGCATCTTCAAAAATGTTCCAGTATTTTTTTGGAACAAATTCAAGGTGTTTTTCTGCTAATTCAACGTGTCTTTTCATTTCTTCTTTTTGGTCGTCTGTTAATGTTGTGGCATTGATTAGTTCTGGATCAAGAGCAAGGAAACCAGCGTCGTAAATCATTGCGGCACAGAAATTTAACATAGACATACCTTGAGGAAGTCCTAATTGCATTGAAAGTTTATAAACTAATTCGCTTACATTTTTAGAGTTATTTTTGCGGTTTGTTACAGAGTCGATTTGAGTTCCAATTTCTTCGCATTTTACTGCAAGTTGTTTTAATTCTTCTTCGTCTTCTTCTGTAATTTCTACGTCAGGCAAACCAACAGCAGATGTCCACGTTGAAGAACCTGCAAGACGTAATGTTGGATTTTGTCCGTATAAGTCTGTAACGCCACCAAGCATAATTCTGCTTGTTTGACTTTGATTTGCAGCCAGCATTTTGAATGCTTGAACATATTGTTCTTGTTGGATTTGTTGTTGTTTGAAACCTTTTTTTACAGCGTAAACAATTACTGCAACAATAATCAAAATTAATATAGCAATTCCAATAATTGAAACTGCAATTACAGTTGTTGATTTTTTTGTTTGTTCTGCAGATTCAGAGAATGCGTCACCCATATCTTTTAAACCAGTTTCCAAGGCTTCTTTAAATTCTGCCTGACTTTGTTTTGTAGATTCAGCCTGTTCTTTCATTGCTGCAGCTTGTTCTTTCATTGCGGCAGCCTGAGCGTCCATTGAACTTTGTTGTGCTTCAAAGCGTTCTTGTTCAACTTTTCTTTGCTCAGCAATTTCTGCTTTTTCCTCTGCAATTCGTTTATTTTCAACTTCTGCTTGGATCTGTCTAACTAGTTTTTTAATTTTTGTATTTTCTACATTTGGATATTTTTCCAAATTCATTTGAATTTCAATAAAAGCCATTTCATCATAGTTTTTTTGAAGTTCTTGCAATTTTTGAGCATAAACAGTTTGTGCAAAATACAAAACGTTAGCTTTTGAATCTTCATCTTTTGCTACGGTGAGGGCTTGATTTACATATTTGTAAGCTTCGTCTGTATTTCCGTTTTCATAAGCTTCGTTTGCTTTATCAAGAAAGCGTGTTGACAAATCTGTTGTTGCTGCAAACACACTTGATGAAAAAAGAACAAAAATTAGGGCTAATACAAGTTTGTTGATTTTATTTAATCGCATTTTCAACTCCAATTGCCAGTATAATGCTGGCTCTATTTTCAATTCCAGAATTCTTTAATAAGAATTTATCTTTTAATCCAATATTTAAATTTAATTTTACTTTTTCCATTTCTGCAAATGGGAATGCAAAATTAACTTCTCCACCCATTGCAAAATTTACACCTGGTGTATACAAATGACCTACGTAATAATCAAGGGCTGCAGAAATATTAACATTTCCAAGCATTAGCCTTTGATAATTAATTCCAATGTATGGAGTAAGGAAATTACCCAAAACATTTGCTTCTGGCTGAATTCCACTTGCTAACATTGCTGAAAATCCTGCACGAATGAAGAAATTTTTTGAAAAGTTTTTGAATCCAAGTTTTGGTCCAATATCAAGATTAACCATCAAAGGAATCATATCTTTTTCTTGTCCAAGGGAAAGGAATTTAAATCCTCCAAAGATGTCGAATCCCCAAATAATGTTATCATTTGTGTATTCGTAATCTACATCAATATTAATTCCATAGTTCAAGGCATTTACATTTGAAGATTGATCCATCAAGTATGAAAAATCAACAATTCCAAGTGCTGCTTTCCACCAATAACTTGTTAATTTTGTTTCTTTTCCAGAAACATAAACAGATCCGCCATCACTTTTCTTAGCAGCCACATATTCCTTTTCTACGGAAGGTCTTTGTTTTTCTTTTTCTTTTTCAATTCTAGCAAGTTCAAGTTGACGTTTATATTCAAGTTCCGCT
>JAGARY010000401.1 GCA_017622055.1 Treponema sp.
AAGTAAGAACAGCTGACTGTTTTCCTGAATAAATTCCGTCTTCGTACTGATCTGAGTCTACGCCGATTGCCCAAACATTTTTGCCTTGAATACGATATTCTTTAGCCTGAGCAATAGTTCCGCCTCCGGTTCCACCAGCAGCAGAGAAAATAGCATATACACCAGAATCATACCAGTTCTTTGCTTGAGCTTTAGCCAATTCTGGTTTACCCCAATCGTTTGCATAGAAATCTACAATTTCTGCATCAGGGAATACTGATTTCAAACCTTGAATATATCCAATTTCAAACTTTGTAATTGTTGCTCCAGGAACACCACCAATAAATCCAAACTTAGGATTTTCAATTCCATCTTCTTTAGCTTGCATAGCTGCTGCTACACCCACAAGATATGAACCCTGTTCTTCTTTAAAAATGAACTGCATTACATTTGGATGGTTTACATAGTCAACGTCAACAATCATATATCTCTGATCAGGATATAATTGTGCAACTTCGTCCAATGCATCTGCAAAGGTAAATCCAGTTGTAACTATCAAATCATAACCTTCATCAGAAGCTTGCTTTAATGTAGGTACATAAGCATCTTGTGTTTGACAAGTAACTACATCATACAATTCACCTCTTTTGGACTGATTTTCCCATGTATCACCGTAATACTCAAGAATTCCTCTCCAAGCAGCAGCATTAAAGGATTTGTCGTCGATACCTGTTAAATCAGTAATCAGTCTAATTGTTGGTCTGCTATCAACTACAGTGTTTTCTTTTCCACCACCAGCAAACACAACTCCAAGAGCCAATACAGAAATCATTAAAACCAATACAAGTTTTTTCATTTGTTCCTCCAAAACAAAGTTTATACAAACTGTAATAACTTATTATACCCTATTTATAGAAAAGCTCAAGAAGAAATATTCTTATTTTTATAATTTGTGAGTTTTTTTAATAATTAAACCAGTAGAAGTAGAAAGAAAAGAATGATAGAATAGATATACTTGGAGGAAAAATGTACAAAAACTATGTATTTGATTTATATGGTACCTTAGTAGACATTCATACAGATGAAGAAATAGATTCTTTGTGGGAAAAACTTAGTATCTTTTTTGCATCATATAATGCAAAATACACACCAAATGAATTAAAAGAAGAGTATAAAAAATTTTGTAAAGAAGAAAAAGAAAAAGTACAAAAAAAATACAAGGTAACCCATGGCGAAATAAAAGTTGAAGCTGTTTTTCAACGACTTTTTAACGAAAAATCTGTGGAAGTTTCAACACAAGAGTTATTATGTGTTGCGAAGTTTTTTAGGCTACTTTCCATGGAATATATTAAACTATATGATGGAGCTTTAGAATTATTAGATTCATTAAAAGCTAAAGGGAAAAAAATTATATTATTATCAAATGCACAAAGATCTTTTACAGAATCGGAACTCAAATTCCTTGATTTATACGATAGATTTGACAAAATATATATTTCATCAGACTACAATTGTTGCAAACCTGACATTAACTTTTATCAAATTATGCTAAAAGAATTAAACCTTAATCC
>JAGARY010000402.1 GCA_017622055.1 Treponema sp.
ATTCCTGTTAAAAGTTGATTCAATTCTTTTAATAAATCTTGAATAGTTTCTATATTAACGTTTAATAATTCTGCGGTTTCTTTATGAAGTTTTGCAACACCTTCAACATCAACAATTCCTTTTACCGCTTGGTCAGCAGCTTCCAAAAGATGATCTGTGGTGTCTCCCATTGCTGATAATACTACTACTGGCTTTTTTTCTTTGTATGCTTTAATAATTGAAGCAACATGTTTAATTCTTTCTGCGTTTGCGACACTTGAGCCGCCAAATTTCATAACTATCATATAGGCACTTCCTATGATTTTTTAATATTTTTTTTATTATAGTGAATTGTGGCGACTATGAAAAGCACAGAAAAATAAGTGTCAAAAAAAAAGATTCATTCTAAAAAAAAGATTCTGTAATTAAAATTTGTGTAGATAGAAATTCCGAATACAAACAGTTTCAAATAGATAAATTGTATACTAGGGGACATAAATTCACTTTCGAGTAAAATAGAATTTGATGAATACGTCCGGTCAAGGCACGCTTTGCTCAAGGCCTTGACTCGGCCGTTTTTAGGGTTTGTATTAAACCCTAAATCAAAAGGGCTATGAAAGAAAACAAAATATTTCAAATTTGGAATACTTGACAAATGTCGGGGGGGGATATAATGAAAATGTTGTATAAAAATAAATTTTTAACAATATCTTTAAAGGCAGGAAAAAAAAATGAAAAAAAGAATTTGTTTATTTTGTTTATGTTTATTAATTTCGGTTTGTTTTGCACAATCAAGAAGACCAAAATTACCACCCCTTGATGGAGCAAAAATTATTGACAATAATAGTTTCCATAAAAAAGCAAAACATAAGATTGTATTAGTCAATTATTCATCTTTAGATGTAATCAATATTGATTTTTTTGTATTAGAAGAAGATGAAGCATATTGGAATTTTGTTGGAAATCTTAACAAATGTGATTTTGCAAAGGAAATAGGACTTAATCCAAAAGTTCAATTAAGAAAGGCAGCTTATGTTGCATATAAGGCAGATTTACCAAAAGATATAAGTATTTTTGCTACAGTTAAAAATAATGATATGTATTTCTTTGTTTTAGAAAAATCAAATAAAATTTTAGGTAGAGCTATTTCTTTCGATGCGATTAAAGATTCTGTGGAAGATGGGCTTTATAAACTTGACGCAACAGTTCAAGCACGAAAATATGAAGACAATATTCGGGTAA
This sequence comes from Treponema sp., assembly GCA_017622055.1. Taxonomy (GTDB): domain Bacteria; phylum Spirochaetota; class Spirochaetia; order Treponematales; family Treponemataceae; genus Treponema_D. The sequence goes on from JAGARY010000402.1 coordinate 1,222, forward strand.
AAAATGCTCCTAATTGTATTATTATGGCAGTTTCTCCAGAACTTGGAACTTGGGAAGTTGTTGGCTATGTAGAAAGAGGAAAATTCAAAAAATTATTTAAAGGTGATATTGATGAACTTTCAACTCATTGGGTAATTCAAGTTTTGGAAGCACAAAGAGATTATACAATTTCGGCTTATGCAAAACATGATGATTTATATATAAATTTTGTAAGTAATGCTTCTTATGAAGAATATGAATCGGAAAGTTATGATGATGAAGATTACGAAACAAAAAGTGACTATGATGAAGATTATGAGTAAGATAATTCCAATGAAGAAGAATATTATGAAGAAAACTCTGATAATAATTTTGTAGTTTTCAATTCTGAAACTAAATATCGTTTCTATTGATGGGAAAAAATATCATAAACTTGTAACAGACCAATGGAATACAAGAATTGAACTTAATAAAAAATTTGATTTGTCTTCATATTCTACTTTAAACGTCGAATTTATGATGGAATTGGTGACATCCCTTGTACTTCAAATGAACTATATGAAATTTTAGTTTTTGTTCAAGAAAAAATAAACTGGACAGCTATTGATGATGTAGAAATTTATATCAGAAAAATTACTGCTACATATTAATAAAAACAAAAATGTAAACAAGGAAATAGTAATTTTAAATACCATTTTCTTGTTTATATTAATAAAACTTTTCTTTATATAATTTTTCCTACACCGGTATAAAATCTGCCGTTTGATTTGGAATATCAATATTTGTAGCTTTTAGAACCAACTTATCATTTAATTTTGCAGAAACCGCTTTTAGTGTTGTTTGCATATCTAATTCTGGAATTAAAAATTGGAATTCTGAGCCACGAATATCAATACAATATGCTTCGTAAGTTTTTTCTGGATTTTGCAAAAGATAAATCAACTTCCAGTGAGTTTCGCTAAGTCTGCTAACTTTTCTTGCGGCAATAGAAGCGGCGTCTCCTGCGGCAACTTTTTCTAACATTTCATCTTTTTGCATAACACGTTTTCCGTCAATAAACGCTCGCAACTGTTGATGAGCAATTAAATCTGAATAACGACGCAAAGGTGAAGTTACCTGACTGTAAAAACTAACTCCAAGTCCTGCATGTGGAGCTGGCGTAATTCCAACAGAACGCTTTCTCATACATTTAATTTTTGCAAAACTTCCCGCATATCCTTCTGGAACATTTTCTGGGAAAGATGGAGATTCTTGACTTACATAAGGAAATGGCAATTTATTTTTAAACGCAAAACGAGCAGCAGCCTCCCCTGTTATAATCATAAGTTCGGCAACCATTTCGTTACTTTCAAAACGGCTAGAAGGTTCAATACTTACTTTTTTTGTTTCTTTGTCTACAATAATATCAACTTCTGGCATTTGAATTGTAACTGCATTGTTTTTTTCGCGACGTTCTTTATTTTTTCTAGCAATTTCGAACAACGGTTTTAATTCGGCCGAATCTTTTTGTTCTTGAGCTTGAGCATAAGTAATGCATTTTACATTTACACAAGTTTTTAAAACTTCACAATCGTCAATTTGACTTTCTTCGTCTAATTTAATTTTAAACGACAAGGCTTTGCTATTTTCTCGCAAACCAAGGGCATAATCTTCAAGGCAATTTTCACAGAGCATACGACTTGCCCCTTCTGGAATGTACAAAGTTGTTCCACGGTTTCGAGCAGCAACATCAATAGAAGAATCTGGTGCAACAGAAGATGCTGGGTCTGCAATGTGAACCCAAAGATATTCACCGTCAAAAGAAACAGCGTCATCTGGGTCTGTGGAATGTTCGTTGTCAATGGCGTATGCAATTCCTGGAACTACAAAACGTTTTTCTTCTGGCATTGCACCAAGCCCTTCTTTTGCAGATTCAAAACTAAACCCAAATCTTGTAGGAAATGGATTTTTTGTAATGTTCCAAATTCCTGTTTCAATTAAAAGTTTATGCGCGGCTTCAATTGTTTGTTTTAGATTTGCTTCTTGCAAAGTTTTTGATTTATCTGTTTTGCAAAGAGCAAAGGCTTCAACTTCTCCCATATATTTTGAATCGTTTGGCAAATCTAATTGCTTATTTTTTAAACGTTGAATAAATTCTGTTCTGATTTGTGCAGCATTATTTTTTTCGTATTCTTTTTGTTTTAATTGCTGAATTTGTTCTTGAGTTCGTGGAATAAAAACTAAATTACGATTTTTAAGTTCATCTTGACTTTGTTCAAATTCAAAAGAATTGATTAATGAATTATATAAAAACCAACTTTGCTCTGGTTCAAAAGAACCAAAAGTCAATTCTGCAATATCGTTTAAAGAAATTGGTTCTGTAGCTGTAGATTCATCACTTTGCAAAAGTTCATAAGTTTCGGAAAGTTGCTGACCAATTTTGTCATTTGAAAAATTAAGAACCGCTTCCAAAGATTTTACAGTTTTTGGATGAAGCGGAATGATATCTTTTTCTCTAACTTTTTGTTCTGAATAAACCGCTTTTTTTCCTGTAGAAGTTGCTGGCTGAGAACAATAAGAAACAACAAATTTATCTGATTCTACTTGCACAATAATTGCAGGCTGATTTTTATACAATACAACTAAGTTTTTTTCCATAAGTTGTTTTAATATAATAGATTTTTTTAGAAAAGTCATAAAAAAATGATGAAATGTTTGATAAAAAAGATTTGATTATTTTTAACAAGTTTACAAAAAAAATCTCTAAAATTTTCATTTTTTTCTCATCAAGTTGCATAAATTTTCACTTTTGAGGGAATTATATATATAGGGAGTTTTTTTCCTAATATAAAAAAAATTAGAGGTAAAAAAAATGGAAAATCGCAACCACAAAGATTCATTATTCATCGATTTATTTTGTAAAGACAAAGAAGGCAAGCAAAACTTTATTTCACTTTACAATGCTTTGCACAACACAAATCTAGATTTAGCAACTACAACAGTTCAAGAAGTGAACATTGAAAATGTATTGTACATGGCTCTTTCAAACGACATTGCAATGTTAGTAGATAACAAGCTTGTTGTGTTAGTAGAACACCAATCTACAATCAACGAAAATATGCCTTTAAGGCTTTTAGAATATGTTTCTCGAATTTACGAACAACTTGTTCCTTCTGAAGACCGATACGAAAAAAAGATGATAAAGATTCCGTATCC
>JAGARY010000403.1 GCA_017622055.1 Treponema sp.
AACTCTAGATTCTTGGGACAAAATACGCATACCAATAGATTCGTAAGGCATTTCCAAAGAGAAAAATCCACATGGAATGTTTTTTTCCAAAGCGATATTTTGCATCATAGAAAGTGCCAATGCAGTTTTACCAATTGAAGGTCTGGCACCAATAATAATCAATTCTGAATTTTGGAATCCTGATGTATATGAGTCAAGTTTACCAAATCCTGTTGGAATTCCTGTAAACTGATTTTTGCTATTATAACGTGCGTCAATAATTTCAATTTCTTTAATCATGATATTTCTTGCATCATGAATTACAGTTGTTTCGTTTCTTTCTGCTAAAGCAAAAATGCGTTGTTCCGCTGTGTCTAATAATGCTGTGCTTTCTTTTCCTAATTCAAATGATTCAGCTTTTAATTCTGATGAAATTTTAATTAAATCCCGACGGGTTGCTCTGTCTAAAACTATATCTGCGTAATATTCAATATTTGCACTTGAAGGAACTGTATCTGTTAATGAAGCAATGTATGCTGTTCCCCCAGCCTGTTCTAATTTGTTATTTTTGCGTAATTGATCAACTAATGTTAAAGTGTCGCCTTGGATGTTGTGAGAAAATAATTCTGTTAAAGCTTCAAAAATTACTTGATTTTGTAATGAATAAAATCTTTCTGGACGTAACTTTCCAATAACATCACCCATTGCTCCCCAATTTAATAAAAGGGCTCCTAAAACCGCTCTTTCGGCTTCTATGTCGTGAGGTGGAACTTTGTCTTTTAATGTTGTTTCTATCATAAATTCTGTTCGTTTTTAATTTTTTTTTGTTGCATAAAAAAGGCTGGCACCAGTTGTACCAGCCTTTTTTTAGAAATACAGAAAACTATTCAGCTTTTTCTTCTGTAGCTTCTGCTTTCTTTTCTTTTTTAGCTTCAGCTTTGTTTTCTGAATCTTGAGCTACAACAGCAATTTTAACTTCAGCTGTTTGAGCTTCGTATAATTTAACAGTTGCTTTGTAGTTACCAACAGTTTTAATTGCAATACCAGCAAGGTCAATACGTTTGCGTTCAACTTCGAATCCGAGTTTAGCAAGTGCATCTGCAATTACGTTAGTTGTAACAGCACCATAAAGTTTTCCGTTGTTTCCAGCTGGCATTGAAATTTCAATATTAGCTGCTTCAAGTTTTTCTTTAAGGCTTGCAGAATCTTTTCTTTTTTGTTCTTTACGAGCTTCAATTTCTGCTTTTTTAGCTTCGAACATTAAAACTGTTGCTTCATTGTAAGGAACAGCCAAGTTACGTGGAAGAAGGAAGTTTCTAGCATAACCGTTAGCTACGTTTTTTACGTCCCCTTCTTCACCAAGTGATTTTACATCAACGTTAAGAATTACTTTCATTTTATCAAGCTCCTCTAAAAATTTTCGCCTAAGCGATATACCTATATTTTAGCGACACGGAGTTGTGTCGCAAGGTTTAATATTTTTTTACCAAGGCAAACTAAAATTAGTCAGCAACGTATGGTAATAAACAGATTGAACGTGCACGTTTAATTGCTTTAGCAACTTCTCTTTGGTGTTTTGCACAAGTTCCTGTGATGCGGCGTGGAAGAATCTTACCACGTTCTGTCATATAACGACGAAGTGAATCTGCATCTTTGTAGTCAATTTTTGTTTTGTTAGCACAGAAACGACAAACCTTTTTACGGAAGAATGTCTTTCCTTTTGCACGACCTTCACGATCATCTTCACGACCGTCAGATTCAACTGTAACTTCATTCATAGAAGCTTCCATATCCATCTTTTTTTCTTCAAATTCTTTTGTATTTTCGTCAGACATTATTGTCTCCTTATTAGTATTTTAGTTTTAGAAAGGAATATCCTCAAGGAAATCACCATCTGTAGAACCGTATCCAGCTGAACCATAAGGATCTGCAGCATAAGGTTGATTCATTTGTTGCATAGCATCATTTCTAGGTTGGAATCTTGGTGCACCCCCAACAGATTGGTTAGAATCTGATCTTCCACCTAAAAGTTGAACACTGTTAGCAACAATTTGAATTTTACTGAACTTTTGACCATCTTTTTCCCAACGATCTTGTTTTAAATAACCATCAACGGCAATTTTTTGACCTTTTACTAAATATGGTTTTAAGTTTTCAGCAGTTTTTCCCCAAATTGTAATATCAAAATAGCTTACTTCATCAATCCACTGACCTGAATCGCCATTTCTTTTACTACGATTGACAGCTATACT
>JAGARY010000404.1 GCA_017622055.1 Treponema sp.
AAGATGCTTTTATGGATGAATTTTCAGGATCACGTTTTTGCAAAACTACATAATGTTCTTCCGCTTGAGACCATTTTGAAGTTAAAGCATAACATTGAGCCAGTTTATAATAACAAGCCCAATACAACTCTTTACTATCCATTGCTAAGGTATAATATTCTATAGCTTTATCAAATTTTTCCAATTCATAATAAACATTTGCAATATTCAAATATTCATTATAAATATTTTGAATTTTTATTCTATTTGAGCCAGGAATTAAATCTGTAGTTTTACATGAAATGAAAATAAAAAAAGTAATACTTAAAAGAAAACTAATAATATTTTTTTTCATAATCAAACATCCAAACCTAAGCTCCAATTGTTAGAATTTTATACAATTGTTCTTTTTTAATTTTAATACCTTTCACAACTAATTTGTTAGATTCAAGAACTTCTATTTGCCCATTAGTAAGTCCAAATGCTAAAAACAAAAGGCCTTTACCAGCTCTTAAATATTTTTCATTCTTAAAATCAAAGTACAAATCTAAAATATATTGACTTTCATGTTTTGGATCTACAACAAAACTTCCATAAACTTGAATTAATTTTAAATCTAAGGAAGCTCCTGTTAATACAGATAAAAATGACTGAGGTTTATTTGCATAAAAACGAATTTCGTCATTAGCATTCAAAAGATAATTATACAAATCATCAGGGAGTTCAGATTTATTAAGATTTATATCACCTTCTGCTGGAATTTCATTAGACAAAACATCATAAGTATTCAACATATATTGCATTCCTCTTCCAAGACAAACAATATTTGAACTTGGAAAAGAAATATTTATGTTACCGTTTGAATAACAATTATAAGATTGTTCTGAATCTTGAATTTGAATTGGATTATTTTCCCAACCATTCCTTTTTGTAAATATTTTTGGAATAAATGAACTTGGAACATCAGCTTTAATACTTGCTTGAATTTGTGTTCCTTGTTTATTTTTAATTAATCCACAATAAACATGTTGAATTCTACTAGATATTAAATCAGCATCTTTTTCTGATAATGACTGTATATTATTTACAAGGATGCGATTTAACAATTCAGGATCAACTTGACTAGGAATAGAAACATAAAAGAAACTTTCATTATCAATAAGATTCAATGGTTCAACATAAGTTTTTTGAGGAACAGATTTACATCCAAACAAAAAACTTATGAGAACTAATAAAATTGAAAATTTAATTTTATTAAGCTTTTTCAATAGATAACTTCCATTTTTTATCATCAGCTTCAACTTCAATTGCTTTAGAATCATCTTCCCAAGAAATAGAAGTTGCCAAAGTTTCATTACAAATAAAATCAGAGAACATTTTATACGCAGATTCTAAGTCTGAATCTCCATAAAGTTTAATTGTAATTCTATCTGTAACATTAAAACCACTTTCTTTACGATTATTTTGAATACCACGAATTAAATCACGAACATAACCTTCTTTCTTTAATTCGTCAGTAATTTTTGAATCAAGACCAACTGTAAGAGTTCCTTCGTTAATAACTTTTAAATCATCTTTTTCAAAGCGTTCAACTAAAACTTTTTCTGAATCTAATTCAACTTGTTTGCCTTCAACTTCAATAGAAAGTTTTGTTCCATCCAAAATTGATTCAATTTGTTCAGAAGTAAGTTCTGCAATAATTCCAGCAGCTTTTTTCATTAATGGACCAAGTTCTTTTCCAAGCACTTTGAAGTTTGCTTTTGCTTTGTATTCAACAAGTTCATCTTCTCTTTCGTGGAAAATAACTTTTTTAACGTTTAATTCTTCACGAATACAATCTTCCATTTCTGAAAGAACACGTTTTTCTTCAACATTGCGAGTAACTAAAGCTACACTTGCCAATGGTTGACGATTTTTTAAGTTGAATGTGTTTCTTAAACTGTGTCCCATAGAAACTGCTTTTTGAACAGTTGCCATTTTAAATTCAAGTTCTTCGTTGAGCCATTTTTCATTTGGAACAGGATAATCACACAAGTGAACAGATTCTTTATCTTCAGAAGTTTTTAAATTCAAGTACATTTCTTCTGTAATAAATGGAATAAATGGAGCGGCAACTTTACAAAGAGTTTTTAATGCAATGTAAAGAGCTTCGTATGCTTCTGTTTTGTCTGTATCATTTTCAGATTTCCAGAAACGACGACGAGAACGACGAATGTACCAGTTATTCAATTGATCAATAAATTTAACAATTGGGTCAATTGCACTGTTCAAGTCATAAGCGTCTAATGCAGCAGAAACATCTTTAATAAGTTTTTGAGAAATTGATAAAAGCCATGCATCAAGTGGGTTTGATGGTAAAGAATTATCAAATAATTTTCCAGTTGGAGATACTTTATCAATATTTGCGTAAGTTACAAAGAAACTGTAACTGTTCCATAAAGGAATTAAAATTGATTTTAAGATGTCTCTAACACCTTCGTCTGAATAACGAATTTCGTCTGCCTTTACAACTGTTGAATACATTAAGAAAAGACGAATTGCATCTGCACCAAATTTATCAATTGCTTCTACAGGGTCAGTGTAGTTGCGTAATGATTTTGACATTTTTCTTCCGTCAGATGCCAAAACAATTCCATTTACAACACAGTTTTCAAAAGCAGGTTTATCGAACAAGTGAGCAGCCAAAACTGTTAATGTGTAGAACCAACCACGAGTTTGATCCAAACCTTCAGAAATAAATTTAGCTGGGAAGTGTTTTTCAAAATATTCTTTATTTTCAAATGGATAATGTTGTTGTGCATAAGGCATTGAACCACTTTCAAACCAACAGTCAAAAACTTCTGGAATGCGTTTCATTGTTCCATTGCATTTTTTACAAGGGAAAGTAATTTGATCAACAAACTGTTTATGTAAATCTTCTGGATATGTTCCACTTAAATCTGCTAATTCCTGACGGCTTCCAACACAAATTGTGTCTTTACAATCTGGATTATCACAGCGCCAAATTGGAATTGGGTTTCCCCAGTAGCGATTACGGCTTACTGCCCAGTCTCTACTTCCTGCAAGCCATTTACCAAAGCGACCTTCTTTAATGTGACTTGGTTGCCAATTGATTTTGCTATTTGCACGCAAAAGTCTGTCGTGATGGTCAGCAACTTTTACAAACCAAGAACCAACACCACGGTAAATTAATGGGGATGAACAACGCCAACAATGTGGATATGAGTGTAAAATTTGATCACGTTTTACAAGTTTTCCTTCTTTTTTAAGGCGATCAATAATATCTTTATCACAATCTTTTACAAAACGACCTGTGTAATCAGAAACTGCAGCTGTATATTTACATTCAGCGTCAATTGGTTGAACAAAAGGAACACCAGTATCTTTCATTACTTTGCTGTCGTCTTCACCAAAAGCTGGAGCAATGTGAACAACACCAGTACCATCTTCTGTAGAAACGTAATCTGCATTGAACAAACGGAAAGCTCCATCAGAACCATCTTCGTTTGTTGTTAATTCTGCAAAGTAAGGGAATAAAGGTTCATATTTTGCGCCAATAAAATCAGCTCCTTTACGAGTATAAATAATTTCATATTCTTCTTCTGATTTGTAATAAGCAGAAAGACGAGCTTGTGCTAAAATGTAGTAATCGCCACTTGCTTTGTCTAAAATTTTTACATAATCAATTTCTGGACCCATACAAAGACCTAAGTTTGAAGGAAGAGTCCATGGAGTTGTTGTCCAAGCTAGGAAATATGTGTTTCCATTTGCCATTTCGGCATCGTCAATTTTTGCAGGAGCTTTTGTAACTTTAAAACGAATTGTAATTGCAGGATCATTTACATCTTTGTATCCTTGTGCTAATTCGTGTGTAGATAAAACTGTAGAACAGCGTGGACAATATGGAAGAATGTATTGACCTTCGTAGATTAATCCTTTATCCCAAAGTGATTTTGCAACCCACCAAATACTTTCCATGAATTCTGGATTCATTGTTTTGTAGTCATTTTTAAAGTCTACCCAACGTCCCATGCGAGAAACTGTTTTTTCCCATTCAGCTGTATATCTTAAAACAGAAGCACGACAAGCATCATTGAATTTTGCAATTCCGTATTCTTCAATTTCGTGTTTTGAGTTTAATCCTAATTCTTTTTCGATTAAGTTTTCTACTGGAAGACCGTGACAGTCCCAACCAAAACGACGTTCAACTTTTTTGCCTTTCATTGTTTGGTAACGAGGAATAATATCTTTAATTGTTGATGGAATTAAGTGACCAAAGTGTGGTAAACCTGTAGCAAAAGGTGGTCCGTCATAAAATACAAAATCCTCTGCCCCTTCTCTTTGGTTTAATGATTTTTCAAAAATTTTGTTATCTTCCCAAAATTTTAAGATTTGTTCTTCTTGTTTTGGAAAATCAACTTTTGGATCAACTGGTTTAAAACTCATTTTAAATTCCTCTGAAATTAATAATATTATGCTATATATTTTAGCATTTTTTTTAATAATATTCTATATGATTGGGAAAGTTTTGATTTGGGGTTTATTACAAATCCTAAAAACAACCGAGTCAAGGCCTTGAGCAAAGCGTGCCTTGACCGGACGTATTTCGGTTCTACAATTATTGAAGAACCGAAACCAAGGTGTGTCAAGGCCTTGAGCGAAGCGTGCCTTTACCACCTGGATTATGAAAATCTTTTGCACGAGGACCAAATTCTTTTTGACGCTGGCGAACTTGTTGAATAATTTGATTATCTTTTTCTAACAAATCAATTAAATCCCAATGCCAATCTACATCGCTTGGAGGAAAAATAGGTTTTGGACCAGGTTTTCGTTTTGAATTTTGATTATTTACAATTTGAATTAAATCTTCAAAAGTATTTTTATCTACAAGTTTTACAAGATTTGGTTCTGTTTGCAAAACCAAAACATTTTCCGTGTGAATTTTGTCTTGAAGTGTAAAAAGTTGAGGTTCTTTTAAGTTTCTAACTTTTTTTCCTTTTCCCATAGCACAAGTGTAAACATTTCCCATTGATTTTACATGTTTATTCACTTGATATGTTTGATTTTTGTATTCAAAAGTTGCAAGGGAATCAGAAAAATCCATATCTGTAAGCCAATAATCAATTGTAAAACATTGATTTTCTGTTAAATATAAACACTGCAATTTATTTTTTTGTGTTTGCTCTGAAACTTGAATTCCTTTGGAAAAATCATTTCCGTTCCAAAGATTAGGATTTTTTGAATCTTTTTGAAAAAAATTAAAATACATCACATTTTTTATAATTGCAGCAGGAAGTTGTTGTTTTTGATTTTTACCAAAAATAATTTCAAAATTATAAATATCGTTTCCTAAATCATTACAAGAATATTCAATTTGAAGGGGATTTTTTGGTGTTGCGTTATTTCTATCTCTTTTTTGAATTTGAGACTTTTCAGCAGGTTCTGCAAATCGGTCTAAATACCAACCATAATATGTTTTAAAAACCACAATTATTTTATTTTGATTTTGTGCAAGATTTTCTGGATTTATTATATCTTCTGTATCTTCTGGGTTTCCCACATTTTCAAAAAAAACATATCTATCTTGTCCTTCCCAAATTCCAAGAATTTGTTCTGGAAGTTCAGAAGAAAAAACTGAAAATAGACTAAAGAAAATCAATAAAGATATACAAAGTGATTTTTTCATAGTTTTATTATCGGATTTTTTAGAATTATTGTATAGTTGCATAAGGCACTTTAAATAATCTTTTTTTATGTTTATAATAATT
>JAGARY010000405.1 GCA_017622055.1 Treponema sp.
GAAACTACATCAGAAATGAATGAGATTAATGAAAATATTGAACATGTTGAAGATAACGAAGTAAATGCTGATGCTGTTTCTTTTGAAGATTTAGGTCTTGATGAATATACTTTAAAAGCTGTTGAACGCAAAGGGTTTGTAACTCCTTCTCCAATTCAACTTTTGGCAATTCCTAGATTGCTTACTGGAGATACAAATATGATTGCCCGTGCCAGAACTGGAACTGGGAAAACAGCAGCATTTGGGCTTCCAATTATCCAATCAATTCGTGAAAAATCTAATGTTGTGCAAGCCTTAATTTTGGAACCAACAAGAGAACTTGCAATGCAAACTTGCACAGAAATGCAATCATTTTCTACAAACGACATTCCAAGAACAACTGTTTTGTACGGTGGAGCTTCTTACGCCACACAGATTCGTGATTTAAAAAAAGGTTGCGAAATTGTAGTTGGAACTCCTGGACGTGTAAAAGATCACATAGAAAAAAAGACTTTAGATTTAAGCAAAATTAAGTATTTTATTCTTGACGAAGGGGATGAAATGCTTGATATGGGCTTTATTGATGATATTGAAGAAATTTTTACTCATGCAAATCCTGATTGTAGAATTTTGTTGTTTAGTGCAACTATGCCTGAACCAATTTTAAAAATTGCTTCAAAATTTATGGGTGAATACGAAACAATTGAAGAAGAAGGTGTAATTGATGAGCCACTTTTAATTGACCAAAAATATTGGGTTTTGCGTGAAAGCGACAAATTAGAAGCACTTGTTCGTTTGATTGATATTTCTCCAGATTTTTATGGTCTTGTTTTTACTCAAACAAAAATGGATGCCGACCGAGTTACACGTGAATTAGATTTGCGTGGTTACGAAGCTGCGGCTTTGCACGGCGATATTATGCAAAATCAGCGTGAAAAAGTTTTGGAACGCTTTAGAATGAAAAAAACTCGTATTCTTGTTGCTACAGATGTTGCTGCTCGTGGAATTGATATTAGTGGATTAACTCACGTTGTAAATTATTCTTTGCCATTTGACGCTGCAACTTATGTTCACCGAATTGGACGTACTGGCCGTGCAGGTGCTGAAGGAATTGCTGTAACTTTTGTTCGTCCAGAAGAAAGACGCAAACTTGGTTTTATGCAAAAAGCTGTGGCAAAAGCAAGTAAAGGCCAAATGAAAGAAGGAACTGTTCCTGCTGTAAAAGAAGTTCTTTCTGTAAAAGAAAAACGAGTGATTGCAGAATTAAAAGAAAAACTTTTTGTTACATCAGAAAAATCTGTTTTGCAATCTGAAGAAAATTTGGCCGAAAATCAAATTGAAAATCAAGAAGTTCAAGAAGTTCAGAATAATCAAACAGAAAGTGAAACTGAATTAGTTCAAGAAATTCAAACTTCTGAAATGATTTTAAATGAAGAATTAATTAATCCTATGTTTGAAAATTTAGCAGAAGAACTTTCTCAAGGTTTAGATTCTAAAAAAGTTTTGGCTGCTTTGCTTTCTGTTTTTTATGGTGAAAAATTAAGTCCAAAACATTATGGAAAAATTGCTGCACCAAAAAGTTTTGCTCAAAGTGGCGATATGCAGCGTATTTTTGTTTCTCTTGGTAAAAAAGATGGTTATAGGGCAAAAGAAATTGCAGAATTCTTTAGTAAAATGCTTCATATTCCGGGGCGAATGGTTGATGATATTGATGTAGCTCAGCAATTTTCTTTGGTTAGTTTGCCTGTTGCTTCTGCAAAAAAAGCTATTGAACTTTCTAAAAGCAATAAAAAACTTCCTCATATGCATTTTGATGTAAAAGAAGAAGGACGTGGTTCTAGAAAAGGTGGCCGTTCTAGTGCAAAAAATGCTTCCTTAGATGATTTTGAAAGAAAATCAAATGGAAGTGGCAAAAGAAAAGGGGATAGTAGAAGCCCAAAAGATTTTGGAACTAAAAAAGGTTCTGGAAAAAAAGAATTTGTAAAAGGGCGCGAAAAAGGAAACCGTCCAAATGTTCACACTCAATCTGAGCGTTCATCTTCTAAAAAAGGAAATAACGCAAGTTCATTCTTAAAAAAATCTGCAAGAAAACCAGAAAGATTTTAAAATTTGTAGAACTGCACAAGGGGTATGGAGCTAGACGCAACTTTAGTTGCGGAGCCACTTGGAAGTTTTGGGAGCTGTGCGACCAAAACTTAGCAACCGTTCAGGTTGCGACAAGGGCTGACCGTTAGGGAATAGCGGAACACCCCGGTTTTCGCAGTTTTCTAAAAGAAAATTGCGAAAATGTGCCCATAATATTTTATGAAAAGCTATGAAAAATCGAAAGTTAAAGAATTTTCTGTTGAATTAAAATCTACAAATACGTTGCCGCCTTTTTCAAGTTTGCCAAATAAAACTTCATCAACTAATTGATTTGCAATTTGTTCTTCAACGGTGCGTGCCATGTTTCTAGCACCAAATTCTTTTGAGTAGCCCAAATCTGTTAAATGTTCAATTGCTGATTCAGAAACAGACAAAATAACTTTCTTTTCTTTCATCCGTTCTGCCAATTTTGCAACTTCTTTTTTACAAACGCTTTTTGAAACGTCTTTAGAAAGAAAATTAAACGGAATAATTGCATCAAGGCGGTTTCTAAACTCTGGCGGAAACTCTTTGTCTACAGCTTCACGAATTGAGGCTTCAATATTGTCTGTTTGAGTGTCGCCAAAACCAATGCTGCCTTTTTCCAAATCTCTTGCGCCTGCGTTACTTGTCATAATAATCATGCAGGAACGGAAATCTGATTTACGACCTTGGTTGTCTGTTAAAACTCCGTAGTCTAAAATTTGCAACAAAACGTTGTAAATGTCTTGATGTGCTTTTTCAATTTCATCAAAGAGGATAATTGAAGTTGGATTTTTGCGAACGTCTTTTGTAAGTTGGCCCCCTTCTTCAAAACCAACGTATCCTGGAGGCGATCCAACTAATCTACTAACTGAATGTTTTTCTTGATA
>JAGARY010000406.1 GCA_017622055.1 Treponema sp.
TCTCTTAAACTAATATCAGTAAGAGTAGTTATTTGTCCAATTAATTGTAAATCTGTAAGTTTATTTTGTCTTGCGATGCCTATTGCTGTTAATTTAGTTAAGTTGGTAATTGGCTCTAGGCTTATCATCTTTCCTGGATAAATAGAAAGAATTTCTAAATTTTTAAGGCGTTCTATTCCTGCAAGTGTTTTTACCCTTCCATATTTGCCATTCACAACTAAACGATTAACATTAAGTAAATCTTCTTCTGTTAATTCGTTTTTTTCAAGTTGCTTACAAATTATCTTTTCCATTTTTGGATTTTCTGGAATCATTCCTAATTTGTATTTTGGACGTACAAAGAGCAAAATAATTATAAGTAAAATGCAGATAATGATTATTTTTTTTATCATAATTTTAATAATTAAAACCCCATAATTTTAAAGACATAAGATTAGGAAGGTTTTCCGTACCTTTTATTGCTTTAAATTTTGAAAAACCATCTGAAGTTACTTCAAGTTCCTTTATATCTTTTTTTACAAAAATAACATACTTTTTTTTGTTAGTGATTATTTCAATTTTTACTTTGTCATTATTAGTAATAATTTCCTTACTTGGTTCCCAGGCATAGAAAATTTGTTTTTCTTCTGGTTTTCCAAGATATACTCTACATTTTGTACCACATTCTTTTTGTGTATTTAAAAATAAAAAAGTTTCATCGGCTAGTTTTGTATTAGCACTAATTCCAAGGCATATATTGTCTTCGCCTATTCTATAATAGCATTCCAGAAAAGCAATTCCATTTTCCAGTCTTGAAAGACCTAACGTTGTTATTCCTTCATATTTTCCAAAAACTTCCTTTTCAATTATGATATTTTCACTTTCTTTTTTGTTTATAGTTAGTGTTTTATAATTTGTAGAAAAATTGTCCTCAGCATAAATGAAAATAAAACTACATAGGAAATAAAACAAAAATATCTTCTTTTTATCTAACATAATCAATCGTTTCCTCTATTAATAAAAAAAGTTGAATCAACACTTTCTATTATTTTTTATGTTTGAAACCTACATAGTTTATTTTTTTTAATTCAGGAAATTTGTCTAATCCTTTTATGGATATAAGCTCGGGCATTCCCCCAACATTCAATTCCAATTCCTTTATCCCGCTTTTTATCATAATCTGATAAGTACCTTGAGAAGTTTTTATTGTGATTAGTTCTTTCTTTGAATCATTCATGGAATCTGATGTGGGTTCCCATAAATAAAAAACTTGCTTTTCTGTAGGTCTTGATAAATATACAATACATTTTGTTCCAATCTCTTTTTCTGCATTAATATAGCAAATAGCTTTTTCTTGTATTCCATTAAAAGCTTTTATTCCTAAACATATATACTCATCATCAATTTTATAGAAATATTGCTTAAAATGAACTCCTTTTTCTGTACTGCTAATTGCAAAGTAGTTTTGAATGTCATAATCTTCAGATAATTCATTATTAATTAAATTATAACAATCTTCACTTCTATTAATTTCAAAAATCTTATAGTTTTCCCCATACAAAAAAAGTGAAATAAATAGAAATAAGAGAAAAGAACATAAGTACTTTATTTTTTTACCTAACATAATCAATTTTACCATCCCTGTTTATATCAAGAGCTTCCATTGTTTTACCTCTCTTTTTGTTCAATTTTCTTTGTTGCTGCAAAGAGTGGGCTTTTTCCTTTAACAAAGGTTATCTATATTTTCTAAACTTTTTCCCTACTTGTAAACCTCTTTTTTACAAAAGTAACCGAAGTTACGCAAAATAACCTTGGTTATTTTTTTAAGAAAACATCATTTTCTATTGACAAACAAAAATTGTTTTTAGAAAATATTTAAATGGAAAAAGTTAGCATTTTTAAACGTTTTTTACCCATACAATTTTTGGCTTTTGGCGGGTTCCTTTTATCGTTTTTAGCTTTTTTTTGTAATATTTTTGTTTTAAGCCCATTAATGTCAATTAGTTTTATTCCACAACCACAAATTACTATTCCTGTTGTAAATGTTATTTCGTGTATTATTTGTGTACTTGTACTGATTTTTCCAAAAACAATTTTTTTTCAATATGCGGTATTAATTATTCAATCTGTAATGACTTCTTTTATGGGATACGTTGGTCTTAGTGTTTTTCTGTTTTCTTTATTTTTAATTATTTTTTCTATTAATTCCTCTTTGGCAACAAAAAATCAAAAAATACATTTCTTGATTTTTTATATTGTTTATATTTTTGTTTTATGTGGAAGCATCCCTTTTGGAATTGATCATTTTTTAGTTGCTCTTGGAATAACTATTTTTAGTGGGGCTGCATTTATTTTTTTATACAAGCTTTTTATGGAAAAAGTAAAAAGCGAAATTCCTTTAATAAATTACAAAGCATTTATCTCTCCAACAATAAAACTTCCCGAACCAGGCCAAACAGTTCATCTAAAAGATTTTGATTTGTCAGAACGTCAAATAAACATTTTGTATGAAATCATTGTAAAAAATAAATCTTATGGTCAAATATCGCAAACAGAAAATCTTTCAACCTCTCTTATAAAAAAAGAAACAAGTTTTATTTTAGAATATTTTGGTTGCAAAAACATAAACACACTCAAACTTGTATTTGCGCATTTTGTTGTTGCAAAAGAGTAAATGCTTTTGAATTGTATTACTCCGCTTTTTTCCCAATTTTTCTTGCCAAATACAAAAATGGTGTGTCTAAAATTGATGTAAAAACGTAAATTAAATAGCCACCAAAAATTGCAGAAACTAAAGTTTTTGTTGGGAAAACGCCGTAAAATGCCACTACATTAAACAAAACTGTGTTTATAAATTGAGCAACTAAGGTTGAAACATTGTTGCGAATCCATAGGAATTTTTGTTTGGAGTTTGATTTTTTTTCTGTTAGATTCCATAAAAAATGATATGACCAAACGTCGTAAAGTTGGCTAATGGCGTATGCAGAAAGGCTTGCTAGCATAACACGGGGTGTGTTAGAAAAAATTGTTTTGATTGCAGGAGCAAAGGTGTCGTTTTGCGAAGGATTATACAAAAACCAAGATTGGGAAATTAAAATAAAGACAACGTTTGTAAGAAGTCCTAGTTTTACGCATTTTGAAGCTTCTTTTTTTCCGTATAGTTCGCTGCAAATATCGGTGGCAAGAAAGGTTGAAGCAAAAATTACGTTTCCCAATGTCATTTCCATGCCAAAAGCGTCTACTAAAATTAACACTTCAATATTTGCTGCGATTGTACAAATGACATTCCAACAGTAGATTCCATCTTTTTCAAAAAAGCGAAAAGTGGCCACAAGTCCGCCAAATAAAACAACAACGGACAAAAGTAAAATAATTTCATTCTGAAAAATCATGAATGTCTCCTAGTTTTTTTTATAGACAGGATGGGTTTCGAACTGTCTTTGACGCAGATTACAACGTTTTGGTTCTAATAAATTTTTGCAAAGTTCAATCTTAACGAATTTGTTACTACGCAAAAACTGCTTAGGCTCATTGCGGCGGCGCCAATCATTGGGTTCAATATTATTCCAAATGGCAAAAATAAGCAACCAGCTGCCAAGGGAATGCAAATTATGTTGTAAATAAATGCCCAGAACAAATTTTGTTTTATGTTTCTTAAAGTTTTTTTGCTCAAAGTGATTGCCGCAGGAACATCTAAAAGTGTGTTTTTCATTAAAACAATGTCGGCGGCGTCAATTGCAACATCTGTTCCAGCACCAACAGCAATTCCACAATAAGCAGTGGCAAGTGCTGGAGCGTCATTAATTCCGTCTCCAACCATAGCAACTTTTGAATTTTCAGAAAGCTTTGAAACTTGATTTGCTTTTTCTTCTGGCAAAATATTTGCAACTACGTTTTCAATTCCAACTTGGCTGGCAATTTCTTTTGCTGTAATTGGATTATCCCCAGTGAGCATAACAACGTTTATATTCATCTGTTTAAGAACGGAAATTGCTTTTTTGCTATCATTTTTGATTGTGTCTGCCACAAGAATTGCCCCAAGCAAATCGCCATCTTTTACAAAATAAAGGGGAGTTTTTCCTTTTGCTGCAAGTTTTTCGCATTTATTGTGAATTTCCGAAACTTCCGGATTAATTTTCTTTACAATTTTTGTAGAAACAAAATCCCATTTTCCAGCAACATATTCAGAATTTTCAAAATAACCAGAAATTCCTTTTCCACCAAAAGATTTAAAATTTTCTATGTTTTGTGCCACAAGATTTTTTTCTTCGGCATTTTTTACAATTGCTTTTGCCAAAGGATGTTCACTTTTAATTTCTAAGTTTAATGCAATTTGCAAAAGTTGATTTTCTGTAAGACTTGAAGAAGGAACAAAATCTGTTACAACAGGAGTTCCGCTTGTAATTGTTCCAGTTTTATCAAAAACAACAGTATTAATTTTTCCCGCAGTTTCCAAACTTTGAGCTGTTTTGAATAAAATTCCGTTTTTTGCACCTTTTCCGTTTCCAACCATAATTGCCACAGGAGTTGCTAATCCCAAAGCACAAGGACAACTAATTACCAAAACGCTAATTCCACGAGCCAAAGCAAAATCTACAGTTTGTCCAACTAAAATCCAAATTACAAAAGTAATAATTGCAATTACAATTATCGATGGAACAAAAATACCACTAACTTTATCTGCAATTTTTGCAATTGGTGCTTTTGAAGAAGACGCATCGCTTACAAGTTGAATAATTTTGTTGATTGTTGTGTCTTTTCCAACTTTTGTGGCTTTACATTTTAAAAATCCACTTTGATTTAAAGTTCCGCTGCTTACATTACAGCCAATTTCTTTTTCTACAGGAAGACTTTCACCAGTCAAAGCCGATTCATCAATTGTAGAAGAACCTTCAATTACAATTCCGTCCACTGGAATTAATTCCCCAGGTTTTACAACAAAAGTATCATCAATTTTTACATTTTCCACAGCTACAGAAACTTCTTTTTGATTTTGAATGATTGTTGCAGTTTGTGGCGAAAGTTTTATTAATGATTTTAATGCGTCTGTTGTTTTTCCCTTTGAAATTGATTCCAAAAGTTTTCCCACGGAAATCAACACCAAAATCATCGCTGCAGATTCAAAATACAAGTCGTGAGTTGAAATTTTGTGTCCGCCAAAAGATTTGCCAAAAATCATCAAAATTAGCAAAAAAAGGCTCCAAAAAAAGGAAATTCCAGAGCCAAGACACACCAAAGTGTCCATATTTGGGGAAAAATGAACAAACCCTTTAAATCCTGTAATAAAAAATTTTTTGTTGATTATTAAAATTATTAATGAAAAAACTAATTGAACAAAACCAATTACAACAGGCGAACTTATAATCTTAGGAAGCGGAAGCCCAAACATTTGCCCCATGCTAAAGTACATTAAAACTAACAAAAATCCTGCCGAATAAATTAGGCGTTTTAAAATGGCTTTTGTTTCGGAATTTGATGAAAAATCTTCAAAAGATTGGTCGTTTTTTGCTAAAGTGGCACCGTATCCCGCATTTTGAACAGTTTTTATTATTTCTTCTGCAAGGGCAGGACCAGTTGTAGTCATAGAATTTGTAAGAAGATTTACGCTGCAAGAAGAAATTCCTTGCATTTGCGATACCGCTTTTTCTATTTTTGCGGAACAAGCCGCACAGCCCATTCCTTTTATGTCAAATTTTTGACATTTGTTTTCTATATTTTCCATAGTTAATACATTCCTATTTTAGAATAATATTAACTACAGAAAAATAAAATTTCAAGTGTTTGGCAAGACTAACAAAAGTTACTCTGCTTCATTTGCTGCTTCTAAAACACCATAGAAAGCAGGTTTTGTATTTAAATTTTCATCAAAGATTAAAGGATACTGATGAACATTATTTAACCATCGTAATTGTCCATTTGAAGGAACGTTTAACCAAGTAACTCCATCATGTAATCCCCAGAAAGTAACACTAGAAATACCTTTCTTATATTTTTTTTTTGCATTACGTAAGAACATTTCAAAAGTTTCTTTGTAAGATTCTTTTAATTTTTCTGGATTTTCTGCATCTGCCTTAGACATTGAAGCAATTTCAATTTCTGTAATGTGAACATCCAATCCTTTTGCAATATACATTTTGATTGTTTTTTCGTATTCTGCAATTGAAGGATTTCCCTGTTTTACGTGAGATTGCATTCCCAAAACATCAATACGAGTTGGCAATTTGGAATCTTTTTCGTGAGCTTTTACAGAATCAATAATTTTTAAAATCATTGCACGTTTGTTAGACATACATTCGTTGTAATCATTATAAGCAAGCAAAACATCTTTTGGGGCATATTTGTTTGCAAAACAGAAAGCGTTTACAATAAATTCATCACTTTTGTAAATTGAATACCAATTGCTACCGCCATCTCTAAGTTTTGTTCCTCCATCATTTGCAGCTTCGTTTACAACATCCCAACAATAAATGATGCGTTTTCCACCGTTGTTTTTGTCTTCCCAAGCTTTAACATGTTCTAAAACTGATTTAATATACCATTCTTGACGTGCAGTCATTGTAGTTTTATCAACAAGTTTTCCAGAAGATTTGTACCCTTCTTTAAAAAACCAATCTGCAGTTTGAGAATGCCAAACAAGAACATGACCACGCATTTTAATTCCATTGGCTTTTGCAATGTTCAAACATTGATCTACTGTCCCAAATTGAAGTTGATTTTTTGGAACTTTAATTGTGTTTCCAAAAGAATCTGTAAAATCTTCAAAATTTTTTGGAGCACCTGGGTAATATGTTCCCATAATTGAATCTGGTTTAAATTCATTTTCCATTGTGAATGAACTAAAATGGCGTTTCATACCGGCTTGCACAGAAGCAGAAGGTAAAATTTTTGTATTAGATGGCCATTGAGTATGAGGAACAGCCACGCCAATATAATCAATTTTTCCTGCATAAGCGTCTTTTAATGATGGAGCTTCCATCCAAGAAACTTTATCGGCAGTAAAAGCAGTGCTTAACCCTACCAAAATAAAAACTGAAGCCAAAATTGATTTTTTCAAAGTGTTTTTAATCATATAAAATCCTTGCAAATAATATTTGATTTATAATCGCTTAAAATTATAAATCTATATTTTTAATCTGTACATAGAGTGAATTTATTATTTTTTTAAACATAATAAAATTTTATAAAATAGGTAAAATCTCTGCTTGACATCTGCGTTTTATGTTATAAAATTCACTATATATATCTATAATATTATTGTAGTCTTATAATGGAGAATACAAATATTTGTTTTTTAGGAGCAAGGAAAAATATGATTAACAAACCAAAAGCAAAAATTGGTATCGTAGCTGTTAGCCGCGACTGTTTCCCAGAATCACTTTCTGTAAACAGAAGAAAAGCACTTGTTGAAGCTTATTCAAAAAAATATGATGCAGCAGACATTTATGAATGTCCAATTTGTATCGTAGAATCAGAAATCCACATGGTTCAAGCTTTAGAAGACATCAAAAAAGCAGGATGTAATGCACTTTGTGTTTACCTTGGAAACTTTGGTCCAGAAATTGCAGAAACTTTACTTGCAAAACATTTTGACGGTCCAGTTATGTTCTGTGCTGCTGCAGAAGAAACATCTAAAAACGGTGGATTAATTCAAGGTCGTGGTGATGCATATTGTGGTATGCTCAACGCTTCTTACAACTTAAAACTTCGCAACGTTAAAGCTTACATTCCAGAATATCCAGTTGGAACAGCTGAACAATGTGCAGATATGATTAACGAATTCGTGCCAATTGCAAAAGCAGTTTATGCATTGAATCACCTTAAAATCATTTCATTTGGACCTCGTCCATTAAACTTCCTTGCTTGTAACGCACCAATCAAACAGCTTTACAATCTTGGTGTAGAAATTGAAGAAAACTCAGAATTAGACTTGTTCGAAGCATTCAACAAACACGCTGGAGACAGCCGTATTCCTGGTGTTGTTGCTGATATGGAAAAAGAACTTGGAGCAGGAAACAAAAAACCAGAAATCTTGGAAAAACTTGCTCAATACGAACTTACACTTTTGGACTGGGTTGAAGCTCACAAAGGTTACCGTGAATTCGTAGCAATTGCTGGAAAATGTTGGCCAGCATTCCAAACACAATTTGGATTCGTTCCATGTTACGTAAACAGCCGCTTAACAAAAATGGGAATTCCTGTTTCTTGTGAAGTTGATATTTACGGTGCACTTTCTGAATTCATTGGTACAGTTGTTTCTGATGATGCAGTTACATTACTCGACATCAACAACACAGTTCCACAAGATATTTATGACGAAGACATCAAAGGAAAACATGGAAACTATACATTAAAAGATACTTTCATGGGATTCCACTGTGGAAACACAGCTTCTTCAAAACTTTCATTCTGCGAAATGAAATACCAAATGATTATGGCACGTTCACTTCCAGTTGAAGTTACAAACGGAACTTTGGAAGGTGATATCGTTCCTGGTGATATTACATTCTTCCGTTTACAATCAACAGCTGACGCTAAACTTAGAGCTTACATTGCTCAAGGTGAAGTTCTTCCTGTTGCAACTCGTTCATTCGGTGCAATTGGTATCTTCGCTATTCCAGAAATGGGACGCTTCTATCGTCA
>JAGARY010000407.1 GCA_017622055.1 Treponema sp.
GCTTTATGGAGCAGAAGGACCAAATAAACTAATTAAAGTATTAAATGAATATTTAGGGGCAATGTCAAATGTAATTCTTAGAAATAATGGAACAATTGATAAATATGAAGGTGATGCAATTATTTCAATGTTTGGTGCTCCAGACCCACAGAATTTGTATAATAAAAATGAATGGGCATATTTTGCATTAGATTCTGCAATCAAAATGAAACAAGTTGAAAAGGAATTTAATAATACTTATTTTGATCCAGAGCATCCAGAAACAAGTCAAATTCCAAATCCATTGTATACAAGAGTTGGATTAAACTCTGGCGACGCTTTTGTTGGATTAATGGGAAGTCAGACAGAAACTTTTAACAAAGTCAATTATACAATGATTGGTGATACTGTAAATCTTGCTTCTAGATTGGAAGGAGTTAATAAATTTTACGATACAAGTATTATTTGTTCCGATTCTACCTGGCAGTTAGCCAACTCTGGATTAAATGAAGGAAAAATTATTGCAAAAAAATTAGATAAAGTTCGTGTCGTAGGAAAAACAATTCCTATTCAACTTTATAACATTATTGGTTTTAGAAACGAATTGTCTCAAAACGAAATTGAAAACGTGGAATGTTTTAATGAAGCATATAAAGAATTTATAAATAAAAACTTTTTAGGTGCTGGTAAATTATTTTTACAAGCCAATGCAATATTACCCGAAGATAAACTTTCTATTTTCTTTGCAGAAAGATGTAAAAAGTTTATTGAAAAAGGTGTTTCTGATAGTTGGGATGGTATTGTTGATATGACAAATAAATAAAAAAAGGGCGGCTCTTTTTGAAGCCACCCTATAATTTTTATTCTAATTCTATCAAATAAAATTATCTAAAGAAAATAATCAAAACTTGAGAAACAATTACAACTGCAATCAAAGCAATTGGGTAAGTTGAAGCGTAAGCACCTGCAACTTTTTCTGTTCCTGCTGTAGAAATCAATGTTCCTAAAGCTGGTGTTGAAGTCATACCACCACAAATTGAACCAAGATTATTCAAAAGATTAATTTTAAGAACATATTTTGCAAATAAGAATCCAATAATCATTGGAACCATTGTCATAATAATTCCGTAGATGAAGTATACCCATTCAAAGTATTTAACAAATTCAGCACCACCGGCAATACCAGCACCAATTAAGAATAACATAAGTCCCAATTCGCGGAATACTTTTAATGTGCTTTCTGTTGGAGTAATTGAAACATTACCAATTTTTGCAAAGTGTCCAAGAATCAAAGAAAGAAGTAAACATCCACCTGTTGTTGTAAGAGAGAAGTTTCCAAATTTAATTGAACCAATCATTACACCAAGAACTGCAGCAATAGAGAATGCACAGAATCCAAATGGATCAAGTTCAAGTTCTTTACCTGTTAATTTTGAAGGCATTTCTGGGTTTGCTTCTGAAAGTTTTGCTCTTTCTTCTTCCATATTTGCTTTACAGAATTTTGGCACTAATTGTACGAATAAAACAACACCAACAACTCCGTAAAGATAAGCAATTCCGTGACCTACAGCAACAATTGCTTCTAATGCGTCAGATGTTACAGTTGCTTTTGCAGCAGAGAAAGCAGGTGTTGAAGTTAATGATCCAGACAAAAGACCAACTAACATTGCACTAACTTCTTCTAAATCACGACCGTAAACTTTGTTATCAAAAATGATACAAGCAGCACATGAAAGGCCACCAACAATAATAATTAACAATCCAAGAACAATGTATGATTTAAAATTGCGTTTAAAATCTCCAAAAAAGTTTGGACCAGCAATAAAACCAACAGCAGTTACAAACAAAATTAAACCAAGATTTTCTACAATCTTAAGAGCATTTGTTACATAAGTTGTTCCGCCAACTTTTAACTGTTCAACAAGTGGGTTGTAAAAAAATGCACCAAAAAGAAGAGCTACGATGAAAACACCAGCAGTTCCCAAAGAAACACCTTTAATAGTGATTCTACCAAGTAAGTATCCTAATGCTGCGATTAAGAACACACAAAAAACCAAAAAACTAATTGTTTTGATTGAGAGAATGCCTCCGAAGAGTACCATAATAAAACCTCTAAAAACTTGCTGCAAAAAAATGCAGTTTTAATACATAGTTGTATTATAGAAGAAATGAAAGATTTAGGGAATAGGGGGAGGAAATTAGGAATTATGAATGAAGAA
>JAGARY010000408.1 GCA_017622055.1 Treponema sp.
GTCGCATTGTTGATGAAACAGAAGGTTTAAAAGTTGTAGGAAAAGCAGAAAACGGACAAGCATTGCTTGATATGCTAAAAACTACAAAACCAGACGTTATTCTTCTTGATATTGAAATGCCAGTCATGAATGGTATTGAATTCTTGAAGAAACGACAGCAACTTCACATTGATGTTCCTGTCGTAATTTTGTCTAGTGTTGCAACTGAAGGTGCATCTGTAACAATTCAATGTTTAGAATTAGGTGCTTCTGATTTTATTACAAAACCAGGTGGATCTGTTACATTAAAAATTGCTGATGTTACAAAAGATATTATTGAATATGTTGCATCTTATGGTGGAGCTTACGCTTTATTAAAAGGTAAAAATGTTCCAGTTTCTGAATTCTTCTCTAATCAGATTAAATTAAAAGAAGCAGAACGATTTGTACTTAAAAAGAAAGGTGAAGAAGCTGCAAAATTAGGTTCAATTACAAAAGCCGATGCTTTGCCAGCGTCTTTATGGGCTGCTCCAAAGAAAAAAGAAAACGTTTCTATTACACCTTTGCGGGAATCAGGGAAAATTGAAATTATTGCAATTGGAATTTCCACTGGTGGACCTAACGCTCTTAGAGAAGTATTCAAAAATATTGATGCAAATATAAAACAACCAATTTTAGTTGTTCAACACATGCCAGCAGGATTTACAGCCGAATTTGCATCTAGTTTAAACAATATTTGTCCATTACCAGTTTCTGAAGCAAAAGATGGAGAACCACTTTTGGGCGGTCACGTTTACATTGCTCAAGGTGCACATCACATGTTTGTAGAAAAAAAAGCTTTTGGATACTTTATAAAACTTTCTCAAGACGAGCCAAGAAACGGACACAGACCTTCTGTTGATGTTCTTTTTGAATCTGTTGCAAAACTTTACCAAAACAGAGCCCTTGGTGTAATTATGACTGGTATGGGAAAAGACGGTGCTGCAGAACTTGCAGAAATGAGAAAACAAGGTGCTTGGACTTTGGGACAAGACAAAGAAACAAGTATTGTTTACGGAATGCCAAAAGTTGCATTTGAACTTGGTGGCGTACAAAAACAAGTTCCATTAAAAGATATGGCAAAAGAAATTAGTCGCTTAGCAAAAGAAAATCAATAAAACACAAATAGTCTTATTGATTATAAAAACTCTTTATTAAGAAACACGAAGTTTTATCATATACTTCGTGTTTCTTGTTGTTACAAACACAATCAATGAAGAAACTGCAAAAAAAGCTATTGAAATAAGAAATTTTACAACTTCTGTTGGTAAGTTTTCTTGTTTAAATAAAACTGTCCAAATCCAATCAGAAAGAAAAAATCCTAAGAAAGTAAAAACAACTGGAAAAATCAAACAAAAAATATGAATTAAATTTTCAAAAACAGAGGATTTACTATGATTTTCAATTTTTATTAAATCATCATTTTTTTTTGTTTGCTTCATTGTATCTATCCTATTTCTTTTCCTATTTTTCGCCAAGTTCAGCTAATCTTAAATCGCAATCAATTTTTCCCGCTGCATTTCCAAGTTCATCGTAAGTATCACGCAAATTAAACAAAGCATCAACATAATAAGGATTTATGTAAACCGCTTGCTCAAAATATACCACTGCTTCGGAATAATTTTCAGATTTAAAATAAGTAACACCAAGCAAATTCCAAAGATGAGTATTTAATGGATTCAAATCTAATCCATCTTCACACAACTCTCTTGTTTCTTCGTACAAACCAATTGATAAACAAATTGTAGCATAAGTTTCTAGTACATCTGCATCAATAGGATTAATTTTATAAGCAGTTGCCAAAGAGTTTTTTGCATTTTCTAAATCACCAGCATCTCGGTAGGTAATTCCAAGGTTGTACCATAAAAGAAAATTTTCTTTTTCAATTACAATTGCACGTTTAAAACAGGCAATTGCATCTTTAAAATTTCCTTCAGAAGCAAGAGTAATAGCTTGATTGTTCAACATATCAGAACGTTCAATCATCTAAAAACCTCTGGAACCATATTAATAAACAAATCGTTAATGATTTTTGAATTTAACATGGCACAATTTTCTTTTATATAATCTATTCCTTTTTTTGCTGCCAATTGAATACAATCACTTGTTTCAAGCAAAGCAATACAATTTTCTACAGCAGGACTTTCAATTCCATTTTTAGAAGCTTCCAACATAAAAGCACCAATTTGCTCTTTATGTTCAGGATTTTTTTCTATGTGCAAAATCACTGGCAAACTTTTTTTACCTTCAACAATGTCATCTCCACGTTTTTTACCAGGATTTCCAATTGTTAGGTTTTGAACATCATCAATAATTTGAAAACCAATTCCAATATTTGCTGCTATTTCTGCAATTTTATCTGCTTCTTCTTTTGAAGCTCCACCTAAAATTGAGCCCACTTTTGCAGCAAGAGATGCCAAAGTTCCAGTTTTACATTTTACCATAGAATTATATTCAGCTTGTGAAGGAAAAACATCTGGATTTCTATGCCAATAAATATCCATTGCTTGTCCTAGATGAAGTCTACGCAATTCTTCTGTATAAACTTTGTACAAAAGAAGTTTTTCTTGATCAGTTAAAGAAGATTTATTAATACAAACTGGTGCTAAAAAATAAAGCC
The DNA here is from genome assembly GCA_017622055.1 of Treponema sp. Classification (GTDB taxonomy): domain Bacteria; phylum Spirochaetota; class Spirochaetia; order Treponematales; family Treponemataceae; genus Treponema_D. The sequence continues at coordinate 2,639 of JAGARY010000408.1, forward strand.
AAGAACCAGCGTTCAAAGAAGTATCTAATCCGTAAGTAATGTGTGCTGCAGGTTTTCCACGACGTAAATCAGCATTGTCTTCAATATCATCATGAATCAAACTTGCTGTATGAACAAATTCAACAAGAGGAGTTAAATCATAAACTTCACCAGCAGAAACCAAAGGTTTATGATTTTCACTTGCCATTTCGTAGCATAAAATCATTAATAAAGGCCGCCATCTTTTGCCCCCAAGAGAAATCAATTCTTTATTTGGTTCAATTAAATTTTGAATAAACTGCTTATTAATTGCTGTGGGTAATTTTCCAAAAACATCACTTTGCCATTCTGAAGAAAAATCCATAGTAATAGATTTTTTCATACTTTCTTCTATTTTTTCTAATTTTTGGGAAAATAATTTTTCTAACACTGTCATATTCAAAATTATATAGAAGTTTAGATAAAAGAGCAAATACAAAAAATTCAACCGGGGATTCACTGCTTTTTTTTACGCCATTGAATTTTTTCAAAATTTGTGATATATTATTAGCAACTATGGAAAC
>JAGARY010000409.1 GCA_017622055.1 Treponema sp.
CTCCAGCAATAACTCCTGTTCCAATGGCGGAAGCACCTAATGTAAAAATTGCAAAATCTTTAAAATATGCTAACCAAAAACTTGAAATTAAATGGGTTGTTATTGCTTGTATAAAGAATAGCCAAAATGCAGATTTGTAACTTTTACTATATTTAAAGGTTATGTAAAAAGGAACCAATGAAACTAAAGTAAAATAGGGATTTCCTAAAAGATATATTTCATTGGGAATAGCAAGAGAAAGTATTACTCCTGAAAAAACTGATAAAAAAACTTGTAAAATCAAATCCATTATATTAAAATTATACATATTTAATGCAATGTTGAAAAGTTAAATAATAGCGTTTTTCAAGGGGAAGGGGGGCTAATTTATGAAAGCGTTGAATGATGCACACGAATTAGAATATGAAAGAATGCCTGAAGTAGTTGCAAAAGCACCGGGTAGATTTCATTTAGCAGGGGAACATTCTTGGTTTTACAAAGATAAAACAATTTCAATGGCAATGAATTTATATGTTCATATTGCAGTTTCAAAACGAGATGATGGTCTTGCAAAAATATATTTTCATCAACTAAACGATAGAAAAAAAATCACTATATCAACTAATAAATTTAGAAAAGAAGATAAATGGGCAAATGCTATAAAATCTGTTATTTATGGATTTACTTCTGGTGGCTTTAGCATTGGTGGTGTTGATATTACTGTTTACACTGATATTATGCCTTCTGCAGGGTTTGGAATTACAACTGCAATGAAAGCTGCCACTGCAATCGCATTAAGAAAACTTTTTGAACTGAATTGTTCGGATGTTCAATTATTGCAAGTGTTAGAAAGAGGAAATAGACTTTTCCTTAAAAGGAATAATTTCTTATCTGATAATTACGCTGCCTTGTTTGCAAAAAAAGGAAGTCTAATCATTACAGATTATGCAAAAATTTCATGGGATTATGTTCCATTTAATTTTCCAAATAGAAAAATCATTATTACAGATACAACTGTCCCAAGAATTTCTGTATGGAACGAAGATACATTATTTGATCCAAAATATGCACTTTTGCTTGGTGAATTAAAAGATAAAAAGAACAATGTTTATGGTGGATGGAGTTACATAAATAGCATTGCCGATATTGATGAAGTGTTAGAAGTTTTGCAAAAGGAAGAACAAAGAAAATTAATGGCAATTATTCGAGAGCACTCTGATGTTTTGGATATTCGAGAAGGTGTTGAAAAAGGAGATTTTTTCAAATTAGCCAGAGCAATTAATCATAGTCATGAAACTGTTAGAGAGTTTTTTGATATTTCTTGTCCAGAAATTGAATGGATTGTTAAACGGATTAATGAACTTGAACCAAATCTAGAACATTTACGAAATCCTGTTACTTGTGGAAGATTAACTGGTAAAGGATACGGTCGTTGTATATATGCGATTATGCGTGATGTTGATTATGAAAATTATTTGCAAAAACTTGTAGAATTTGAAAAAATCTTTGGTTTTCATCCAGCAACATATGAAGTTGAATGTGCTGATGGGGCAAGTATTGTAGTATAATCTGTGCAAAATTGATTTTAAAGGTGTTGTTTTTTTTATGAACTTATTAATTACAAATGATGATGGATATGAAGCCTTAGGTATTAATGTATTAGCCAAGGAGTTGGCGAAAAATCATAATGTTTATGTTTTGGCTCCATCAACTAATAGATCTGCAGTTTCAAATTGTCTTTCAGTACATAATAGTTTGGAAGTAAAAAAAGTAAGTGATAATGTTTGGTCATGTTCTGGTTTTCCAGCTGATTGTGTTAGCATTGCTGTACAAAGTTCTTTATTTAAAGATGTAAAATTTGATGGAGTTATTTCTGGCATAAATAAAGGTCCAAATCTTGGTACAGATATAATTTTTTCTGGAACTTGTGCTGCTGCTAGGCAAGCTTGCATGTATAGAATTCCAGGTGTTGCTTTAAGTTTAGATTCAAATAGTAAGAATTATTTAGATGATTCAACTTTCAACTATGAACTTTTGGCAGATTTTGTTTCAAAAAATCTGGAGAAAATCTTAGAAATTTCAAAGAAAACTGATTTTAAATCATTTGTAAATATTAATGCTCCATCTGTAGAAAAATATAACGGAGTAAAATATTGTTCATCTTTGTGTATTCGTGATTATAATGATTCTATAGAAATTACAGAAAAGGAAAAAGATTTTTATACAACAAAATTTATTTTTGGAATGGGAAAAACTCTTTGGAATTGTGAATGTCCTAGTGAAGTTGACTATAATGCCAATAAAGAGGGATGTGTTTCAATTTCTACAGTTGTGGTAGAACCAATTTGTTCCAGCAATCCAGAAATGGTAGACTGTAATTCTTTTTCGTTGTAAAATAGTATAGTAAAGTCTGTGGGAAAAGACTTTAGGATTTGATTATGGGTGGGAAATTACAAGATAATATTTTAAAACCAGGAAAAACTCTATATTCTCAAAAAGCTTACGAAGATGCTTTGGCGTTTTTTTTATCATTACCTTCTGATCAAGTTGTTGATAAAATTGAAGTTGCATATTATTTGGGACTTTGTTATGCAAAACTTCAAAAATACGATGATGCATTAGTGTTTTTAGAGCAAGTTGTTACTTCTGGAACTCAACTTGATAGAGTTTTACAATGCAGATTTTTGTTGGCTGTAATTTACGCTTTATCTGGTAGAAAACGCTTGGCAGATTTTGAACTTAATAAATTGTTAGAAACTGGATATATGACTTCGTCTGTATATGCAGCCATGGCTTTTGTTGCTTGGGAACAAAATGATACTGAAAAGTGTTTATCATATTATGAAAAAGCTTTAGAAACTGACTCAGAAAATGTTACTTCTTTGAATGGTTTAGGATATGTGTTGGCTTGTGAAGGAAAAGATTTATCAAAAGCCTTATCATTATGTAAGAAAGCTGTAAAATCTTCACCAAAATCTGCTGCATGTTTAGATTCTCTTGGGTGGGTTTATTATAAATTAGGTCTTTATGATGATGCTTTACAGTATTTAGAGCAAGCCGAACAATTAGATGGTGATAATGTTGAAATTGCAAATCACATAAAAGCGGTTAGAAAAGAAAAAAGATAAATATAAAAGTGTAAATATAGGAATATAATGAAAAAGATTTTTGCCATTTTTTTGATTTTTAATTTATTTTCTTTCTC
>JAGARY010000032.1 GCA_017622055.1 Treponema sp.
ATATTAGCCTATCGAATTGAAGAAGGAGACTTAATTCCCTGCGAAGGCAAGTTGTTCTATCGTGGCTATGATATTGAAGATATAGTTAGAGGTTTTTTAAGCGAATCTAGATTTGGTTTTGAAGAAGTATGTTTTTTACTTCTAATGGGTCATTTACCAACCAACAAAGAATATACTGAATTTTGCAAATTACTTTCTAGCCAGATGGCCTTGCCTGACGAATTTCTAAGAAATACCATTATGAATGCACCTGGTCACGACATGATGAATCAATTAGCAACTAGTATTCTTACCCTTTATACCTATGATGAAAAAGCAGAAGACACTTCAATTCCTAACGTATTACGTCAATGTTTACAACTAATTGCTCAATTCCCTAGCTTAATGGTTTATGGCTTTCAATCCTATGCATATTACTACAATAAACAAAGCTTAATTATTCACACACCAGAAAAAAAGCTTTCAATAGCAGAAAATATTTTGCATATGCTTCGACCAAATTCTAAATTTACAGCCCTAGAAGCAAAAATCTTAGACTTAGCCCTTGTTTTACACGCTGAGCATGGAGGAGGAAACAATTCAACTTTTACCACCCATGTTGTTACTTCCTCAGGAACAGATACTTATTCTGCTATAGCTTCTTCTTTGTGTTCACTAAAGGGTCCAAAACATGGAGGTGCAAACATAAAAGTTGTTCAAATGTTTGAAGATATCAAAGCTTCTGTAAAAGACTGGAAAGATGAAGAAGAAATTTGTGCATACCTAGAAAAAATATTGAACAAAGAAGCCTTTGACAAAAGTGGATTAATTTATGGAATCGGGCACGCAGTTTATTCCCTTTCAGACCCTAGATCTTTAATTTTCCGTTCTCACGTAGAAGACCTAGCTAAATCTAAAAACGCAACCGAAGAATATGAATTATATTCAAAAATTGAATCTCTGGCGCCACAAGTTATTAGCCACAAAAGAAAAATGTATAAAGGGGTTAGTGCAAACATAGACTTTTATTCAGGATTTGTATATAAACTGTTGGATTTACCTCCAGAGCTTTATACGCCACTTTTTGCCACTGCTAGAATTGCAGGCTGGTCAGCACATCGAATTGAAGAGCTGGCAAATAACGGCAAAATTATTCGTCCTGCCTATAAATCAGTTTCTGGACGAAAAGAATACACACCTATGAACCAAAGAAATCTTTAACTATAAAAGGAATAAACAATGAACTTTAGCGAAGACTTACAAGAAAAAATTACTATTGCAGCAAAAAAAACAGTAAACGAAGTTTGCAAAGTAAAAAAAGGAGAAAATGTCCTTATCGTTACCAATCGAACCTTAAAAAATGGAATACCAGAAACAGAAATTATTTCTCAAGCAATTTATGATCAGTGTATAGCACAAGAAGCAAATGCAATTCTGATTGTACAACCAGAAAAGGCTTCTATGGATTATGCCGACGCCGCAGTTATTGCCGCTTTAAAAACTGAACCGGATGTATTTTTTTCTATCTCGGAAAATAAGCTAGGAAAAGAT
>JAGARY010000410.1 GCA_017622055.1 Treponema sp.
TTATTCTGATACTTTAATTCTTTATGTTCTACAACTGAAAAGAATTGATTTATGAAGTAGAAATGATTATTTATTTATTTATTTCTAATAAAAAAATTGATTAATCTCCTATTTTAAAAAAGTAAATATTGTATACTTGTAGATAAATCAACTTTCATTGTATTATTTTTATCATACAGACAAAATGTTATAATTCCTTCTGTTTCAAAATGAAATTTATTATTTATTCTTTTGTTGAATCCAAATGAAAAACCTAGACCATAGTTCAAATAGCCGTTATTCGCGGATAAATTTCCAATATTTATTTTACTAACTGGTGAAATTCCGACAAAAAATCCTGAAAAATCATCTTTTAGATATTCTTTTAGATTTATAGAAAAAGAATAATTATTGATAAAAGGATTTGTTTCAAAAACTAGTTCAGTTGAAAAATTACAAAATCTAATTGGAGAAAATAATATTTCATAAGAAAAATCTACTAGAATAAAATTATGAATTTCTTTGGAAGATATATTCTCATTATCAAAATATAAAGAAAGTCCTGCTGAAAATCTATTTAAAATAGGATTAGAAAAAACACAAGAAGAGAAAAAAAGAACTAAAAAAAAAATGAGTTTTCTTTTAATCATTAAAATACTAACGAGATTGCAAATCCACTTTCACTTAATATTAACCATTCAGGAATTAAATTTGTTAGTGATGCAATCCAACCTTGTACCATTGCTGCAAATCCTGTCAAATAGGCGACTGCAGCAACTGCACTGGTTGATGCTACAACAGAAATTGACTTTGCAACAAATTCTGTATCTCCATTATAATGATTAAAACATGCTGTTGAAGCTTCTTCTAAATTTCTAAATTTTAGATAATTTGAATCGATGAATGATAAAAGAGAATTTATTTGACTCGCCGCTTCTGGAGTTGTTTTTACATATTCTTTGAGTTTTTTTGTTAATTCTTCCAAGAATTTATTTGCTTTCTCTTTATCTGAAAAAGTGGTAAATAATTTGGAAACGTTAGTAGCAGTATCAATAATAGCTACACAGAGAGTTTGGAATATTTTCCAATCAGGTGAGTTTTGCCATACAATAAAAATTATTGACATGGCAGTTACTCCGACACCACCAGCGATTAATCCTGCCACTTTTACCCAAAGAACTCCAAATCTCCACATTAAAAGACCTGCAATTGCTCCTGCAGAAGCTGCAATATATCCTGATACAGTCCCCCAATTGTAAGATTCTGATAAATCTACAGCTTTTGCAATGGGGTTGTTTGTGTAATCAAATGATATGTGTATGTCTCTTATTGATTCTATTCCTGTAATTGCTCGTGAACTGCTTGTGTTCATATTATGTATTTCGACTAGAGATTTTTCATATTCAAAAGCTAGTTCTGGTGATAAGTCATACATAGCATCGTAGACCTCGCCAATTGAGCTTTCACTATATATAGCATTTAATACATTTAATGATTCAGTTCCATTTTCTGATAACTGTATTTCTTGAATGCATTCATCTGTGTTTTCAACAAAATAGATAAGTTCATCACGATTCATAGTTTCTGTTAGACTACACATTCTACTAGATGATGTTTCATCTAGAAAATCTAATAATCCTTTTTCTTTAAATGCTTTAATTTTTGTTGAAATAATATTTTTTTCATTATAAGAATTTTCATTTTTTAATTCTTCATAATAAATGATATTTTGTATATTGCAAGAAACACATGTAAAACACATAACAACGATTCCAGCAATAATTTTGTAGAAAAAAAATTTTTTCATAATAAGCATATCTCCATTCGTACATTATATCATGAAGTTTTGAAATAATCAAATATTCTGTGTAGTATAATATTGTTACTAATTTGGAGAAAATATTTTCTTATTTAGTTTCTTTTGTTTTGTCGTATCGGCCTCCTTTTTCATATTAAAAATCTCCTCCCATATCGTGGCTTGCTTCAAAAATTTGGTCTGAATCAGAATCTTCTTCTAAATAATATTGTGATTGAATATTAAACATTTTTGCGTATTCCCCATTTGCTGCCATTAATGAATCGTGAGTTCCGTATTCAATCATTTTTCCTTCCATAAACATTGCAACATTATTACAGAATTGGGTTGAACTTAATCTGTGGGAAATATAAACCGCAGTTTTTCCTCCAATCAATTTGTCAAATTCTTCGTAAAGTTTGCTTTCTGCAATTGCATCAAGGGCAGAAGTTGGTTCGTCCAAAATTACAACAGGACTATTTTTGTAAAGTGCACGAGCCAAAGCCAATTTTTGTTTTTCTCCACCAGACATATCAATTCCGTCGTCATAAATTATTTTGAGCAACTGTGTATTCAGACCATTTGGTAAACTTTCCAATTTTTCGCCCAAGCCCGCATCTTTTGTAAATTTTTGAGCCAAAGAAAAATCTGTGTTTTCCAAAGCTCGCATAGAAATATTTTCTGCAAAAGTAAAAGCAAAAAGATTCACATCCTGAAAAACCGGCGAAAAAATACCGTAGTAACTATCAATATCGTATGTGGAAATATCAACACCATTCAAAAGGATTTGTCCTTCCGTTGGCTCGTAAAGTCGCAACATCAATTTAATAAAAGTGGATTTTCCTGCTCCGTTTAATCCCACAACAGCAAGTCGCTCTCCAGCTTTGATTTTTAAGTTCAAATCTTTTAGGGCATATTTGTCTGCACGAGGATATTTAAAAGAAACATTTTTGAATTCAAACTCGTAAGAATCGTAAGAAGGAACTTTTGCAAGAGGTGGTGTTTCTGTCATTGCCGAACTTGATCCGACAATCTCTTTCACAATAGATTCCACATCCATAAAAGTTCTAAAATCATCAATTTCGCGGCTTTTTTGCATCATTTGCGTAAAACAGTTTAGCAAGGCAGAAATACATTCAAAAAAAGTTCCCGCAGAAGACAAATAAAGAGTAAAATTTCCAATAGTAAGATTTTTATTCACAACTTGAATAATTAAATAAGCATAAACCGCACCCTGAAAAATCAACCAAAAAAAGGAACTAGAAACAGTAACCCAAAACCACAATCTATTATTTTTTCTTTGAGCCTCATAACGTTCAACATTCAATTCTTTAAATTTATTTGTAAGCCACTTTTGTAATCCAAAAAGACGAACATCCTTTGCATAAGAAAAATCAGACAAAGCAATATTCATATACCATCTTTTTCGCCACCAAGGAGCCAACGGATCCCAAATAGTTCGTTTTGAATATTTACTAGCTGCGTTAGAAATCAAAAAGTTAATAACAGCAAGCAAAGTCATTCCCACAACAATCCAAATATTCATAGTTCCAAGAATGACAAGCCCCGCAATCACAATTCCAAGTTGCTCAAAAAAATGAACAATCTGATGTTCCATTCCTTCAAAACCTTGATCGTTTCCACTTACCGCATTTTCCGCCTTTTGACAACAATCCAAAACATCCGGATTTTCAGTAAACTCAAAAGGCATTTTCATCATCAGAAGATTTTTCTTCAAAATAATCTTCATTCTAACAACAATACACTGAACCCAAACCTTGTTATTGTAAAAAGTCTGACAAAGAAAAACCAAAAGGGAAATAACCGAAAAAGCACCAATAACAAATAGAAGATTTTTTACACCACTATTATTCGTTACAATATCAATAACAAACTTTGTAATAAAAGACCACAAATACCTTTGAATTGGCGAAATCACAAAACCAATAGGTAACATCCACATCAAAATCTTGGAATATTTTCTCATTCCTTGCAAAACATAATTAATATTGCTAAAAAGCCCATATTCTCTATGCAACGGATTCTTTTCTTCTGCCATAATATAAAGTCTACAGTAATACAAAAAAAAATCAATGTACAAAAATATATAATAATAGCCATTTTAAGGCCGTTCCCCGCGTTCACAAAGTCAAAGACTTTGTTCACTTGGGTCGCTACGTCCGCCCTTCGCTACCGCTCATTCTCCACACAGAGCTAAGGCCCTGTGTGGAGAACTTCGGGGCTCCCATCGCTAACGGAAAAAAACAATTCCCAAAATTAAAAATCTATGTTATACTAAAAATATCTTCCAAAAGGGGAGTAGTTACAAAGCTTAGAATCAACAACCGATTTTGTAGCACAAAGTCTGGTTCTAAGACTTCGCGTTTAGTTTTTAATGCGAAGAAACAAGACCTTTTGCTAAGAATTTTGATGTATTTTTGTGCATCAGACTTTTTAGCAAAAGGTCTTTTTTTTTACAACTAAAATTCTGAATTCTGAATTCTTAATTAAATATTTGAGGTGTTTTTTATGCAAAACGTATTGCAGTATTTTACAACTGGAATTTTGTCTATTGGATGGCAACAAGTTGTAATGTATGGAATTGGTGCATTGCTAATTTATTTGGCAGTTGCAAAAGATTATGAACCAATGTTGCTTTTGCCAATTGGTTTTGGAGCAATTCTTGTGAATCTTCCATTGTCTGTTGTTTTAGGCTCTGCAGAACATCCTGGAGCTTTACAGATTTTGTTTGATTGCGGAATTATGACTGAATTGTTCCCATTAATCATTTTTATTGGTGTTGGTGCAATGATTGACTTCCGTCCACTTTTGCAACGTCCATGGCTTTTGATTTTTGGAATTGTTGCTCACGCTGGTATTTTTGTTGCCGCAGCCGTTGCCTACTACTGTTTTGGTTTTGACATTAAAGAAGCTTTGAGTATTGGTGTAATTGGTGCTGCCGACGGTCCAACTGCAATTGTAGTTGCAAGTAAACACGCAAAACATCTTTTGGGACCTATTACAGTTGTTGCATATTCTTACATGAGTCTTGTTCCAATTATTATGCCACCAGTAATCAAATGTTTAACAACAAAAAAAGAACGCCGCATGCGCATTAAAGCAAAAGATTCAAACATTCCATCTTGGGTTGTAATTTGTTTCCCAATTTTTATTACTGTAATTGTAAGTTTATTTATTCCAGATGCAGCAGCATTAATAGGATTCTTGATGTTCGGAAACTTAATTCGCGAATGTGGCGTTTTGGAAAAACTTTCTAAAGCAGCACAAAACGAACTTTCAAATATTGTAACACTTTTGCTTGGAATTAGTGTTGGAGCAAGTATGACAGCCCAAAACTTCTTACAACCAACAACACTTTTAATTATGATTTTAGGATTAATTGCATTTATTGGCGACACAGCAGTTGGCGTACTTTTTGCAAAATTCTTAAATCTCTTCCGCAAAAAAGAACACAAATTAAATCCAATGCTTGGTGCTTGTGGAATTTCTGCATTCCCAATGGCAAGCCGCGTTGTTCAAAAATTGGCATTGGAAGAAGATGACCAAAACTTTATTTTAATGCACGCCGTAAGTGCCAATGTTTCTGGACAAATTGGTTCAGTAATCATTGGTGGAATTATTTTAGGAATTCTTGGCGGAATGTAAAAACAATATTAAAAAAAAATATGTATTAAAAAGAGATTTTTACTTTTTTGTGGAAATCTCTTTTTTTTTATATATAATAAAATTTGAAAATAGTTTTAGTTTATGCTAGGAGGAAAAAATGGCAAATCCATATTTACCAAATTGGGAATATATTCCAGATGGAGAACCTCGGGTTTTTGGCGATAGAGTTTATATTTATGGTTCTCACGACAAAGCTGGTTCAGATTCTTTTTGCGATTATGTTTTAAAATGTTGGAGCGCTCCAATTGACAACTTGAACCAATGGGTTTGTCATGGCGACATTTTTAGAACTATGGAAACTCGTGATTATCCAGCCGACACAGATTGGACAAATAAATCTACACAACTTTATGCACCTGATGTTGTAGAAAAAGACGGAAAATATTATTTGTATGCTTACATTGTAAATGCAAAAGGTTGTGTTGCAGTTAGTGATAAGCCAGAAGGTCCTTTTAAGTTGATTTCTAAATACAAATACACAATTTCTGATGAAATTTGTTGTAATGGTTGGTTTATTGACCCAGGTGTTTTAGTAGATGATGATGGCAGAGTTTTTATTTATTGTGGATTTGAACGCTCATTTTTGGCAGAAATCAATGGCGATAATATGTACGAAGTTCTTGATGGAACTTGTATTGAACATTTTATTCCAATTGAAGAACGAAAAGACTTTGGTTTTGATTCAAAAGAAACTTTCTTTTTTGAAGCCGCATCTCCACGCAAAGTTGGAAACACATATTATATGATTTATTCTCCAAAACGAGGTTCCAGATTAGCTTATGCAACTTCAGACAAACCAACTGGACCTTTTACATACAGAGGCTACATTGTTGATAACGGAATTGATTTTCCTGGCGGAAACGATCACGGGTCAATTGCTTGCATAAATGGTCAATGGTACATTTTTTATCACAGAATGACTAACGGAACAATTATGTCTCGCCGCGGTTGTGTAGAAAAAATCAACATTTTGCCAGACGGAACAATCCCAACTGTAGAAATGACATCTTTAGGTTTTGAAGATTCACTAAATCCTTATAAAGAAACTCCAGCCGATATTGCTTGTGTTTTAACTGGTGGTGCATTCATTACAGAAAAAAATGTCTTTAGCCGCGTAATCAGAAATATTACAGACCAAACAGTTATTGGCTATAAATATTTTGATTTTGGCGATGATTTTGGAAGCAAAACAATGGAATTTGCTGCAAAAATTAAAGGCATGGGAACAAATTGTAGAATGAACATTTACATTGACGGTGTTGATGACGCAAATCGTCTTGAATCGGTAAAAACAATTGGTAAAAAAATTGGTTCTGTAGAAATCGGTCACGACGACGGCGTTGTTCAAACTGTAGTTGAAGCTGTTACTGGTCGCCATGCAGTGTTCTTTACAATTGAAACTGATTATCAAGGTTGGATGGGCGACTATTTTAAAGGCCGCAGCCTATTTGAACTTGAAAGTTTTGTGTTTATGAAGTAGTTAAAAAAATGGGGCTGTTCAAAAATGAACAGCCCTTGTCATTATCATTTTTACAATGTTGCTAAAGTTCTTTCAATCCTAGCAAGTGATTTTTCTTTTCCCAAAACAAGGATGCTTCCAATTAATGGAGGCGAAACTTTGCTTCCTGTTACTGCCATACGAACTGGCATCATAAAGTCGCCAAGTTTAATTCCAAGTTTTTCTGCTTTTTCTTTTGCAAGATTTTCTGCACCTTCGTGGTCCAAATCAAAAATCTTTGCAACGTAATCTTTTGCTTCTTCCAAAACTTCTTTAGTTTTTGCTAAATCAATTTTCTTTGGAATAATTTGATCTGCAGGTGGAACAGCTGGTTCTGTAAACATAAATTTAACCATTTCTGCTGCTTCACTTAAGAATTTAAGACGTTCTTGAATCAAAGGCATAAGACCAAGCAATGTTTTTTCAACATCTTCTGTGCTCATGTTCATTGATTTGTCCACACAATATGGACGTCCATCTTCACCCAAAGCAACCCCAGAGAATTCTGGACCAACATTTGGTTTTGGCTGAGGATTTTCTGGATTAATTTCTAAAGTTGCATCTCCAGTTCCTGTAATGAATGGCAATGTCCATTTGTAAAGTTCTTCTGCAGAAAGCTGACGGATGTAGTTTCCGTTAAAATATTCAAGTTTTTTGTAATCAAAAACTGCAGGTGCTTTATTTAAATGTTCAAGTTTAAATGCTTTTGCAAGTTCTTCCAAAGTGTAGAATTCTTTTCCTTCTTCGTAAGAACAACCAAGCATTGCAACATAGTTTACAATTGCTTGTGGCAAATAACCGCGAGCTCTAAATTCATTTACAGAAGTTGAACCATGACGTTTAGAAAGTTTTTTACCGTCGCTTCCGTTTACCATTGGAAGATGGCAGAATTCTGGATGTTCCCAACCAAATGATTTATACATTTGAACGTGCAATGGTGTAGAAGGAATCCATTCTTGAGCACGCATAACATGACTAATTTTCATCATGTGGTCATCAACAATGTTTGCTAAGTGATATGTTGGGAATCCGTCTGTTTTAAGCAAAACTGGATCTGGAGAAATATCTTCATTTTTCCATACGATATCGCCTAAAATGTGATCAGAAAATTTTGTTTCTCCTTCCATTGGAACTTTTAAACGAATTACATAAGGTTTTCCTGCATCAAGGTTAGCTTTTACTTCTTCTGGAGTAAGATGACGACAGTTTCTGTCATATCCTGGAGCCATTTTGTTTTATGTTTGAATTTTTCTAATACGATCAAGACGTTCTGAATCACAGAAACAGTAGTAAGCTTCACCGTTTTCAATTAATTTCATTGCGTATTCTTTGTATAATTCAAATCTTTCTGATTGAACATAAGGTCCGTATTCGCCACCTTTACTTCCACCTTCGTCCCAGTCAATTCCAAGCCAATCCATTGTGTCGTAAAGATTTTTTACATATTTTTCATCATAGCGAGTTTGGTCTGTGTCTTCCAAGCGAAGAATAAATTTTCCGCCTTTTGAACGAGCATACAAATAATTAAAAAGCGCAGTTCTAACACCACCAATGTGCTGCAATCCTGTTGGAGAAGGAGCATATCTAACACGAACTTCTTTATCTGCCATAATACAACCTCAATCTATTTTGATATTTTCTTTTATTACATTTTCATTATATAAAATAATGGTTTGTTAATAAATATATTACTTTCTGTTTGCCAATGGTACAAAATCTCTTTCTGGCGATACATTTTTGTATGCAGGACGATATATTCTTCCACCACTAACAATTTCTTCAATTCTGTGTGCAGACCAACCAGCAATACGGCTAATTGCAAAAATTGGTGTAAACAATTCTCTTGGAATGTTGAGCATTGTGTAAACAAATCCTGAATAGAAGTCTACGTTTGCACAAACTTTTTTATCTGAATTGTGCACTTCTTGAATGATGCTTGGAGCAAGACGTTCAATCATATTGTAAAGTTCAAATTCTTCCATACAGCCTTTTTCTTTTGCAAGTTCTTTTGCTTTGGCTTTTAGCAAAATTTCACGTGGGTCGCTAATTGTGTAAATTGCGTGTCCCATTCCGTAAATTAATCCAGATTTATCGTAAGCATCTTTTTTTGCAATTTTGTAAAGATAATCTGAAACTTCTTTTTCGCTAGACCAATCTTTTACATTTGCTTTTAATTCGTCCATCATTTCTACAACACGAATGTTTGCTCCACCGTGTCTAGACCCTTTTAATGAACCAACTGCAGCGGCAATTGCTGAATATGTATCTGTGTCTGCAGAAGAAACTACGTGAACTGTTAATGAAGAGTTGTTTCCTCCACCGTGTTCTGCGTGCAAAATTAAGGCCAAGTCTAAAGTTTCTGCTTCAAGTCTTGAATATGATTTATCTGCACGAATTAAGCGTAAGAAACTTTCGGCAGTAGATAAATCTGCTTTTGGATTATGAATGAACATACTTTTGTTGTCGTAGTAGCGGCGTTTTGCTTGGTAACCGTAAGCAGCCAATGTAGAAAATCGAGCAATCAATTGAATACATTGTCTAATTACGTTTCCTACAGATTTATTTTCTGGGTCATCATCGTAAGAATAACTTGCCAAAACTCCACGAGCCATTTTGTTCATAATATCTTGTGATGGCGCTTTCATAATCATATCTTCTGTAAAGTTTTCTGGAAGAATTCTGCATTCTCCAAGATATGATGTAAAGCGTTCCAATTTTTCTTTTGTTGGTAATTCTCCAAAAAGCAAAAGGTAGGCACATTGTTCAAATCCGAATTGTTTATTTCGTTCGGCGTCTTTAATCAAATCTTCAACATTATATCCACGGTAAATAAGACGTCCAGGAATGGCGATTTTTTCACCATCTTTCAATTCGTAACCAACTACATCACCAATTCTTGTAAGGCCAACAAGAACACCAGTTCCATTTGCGTTTCTTAATCCACGTTTTACGTCATATTTTTTGTACAAATCTGGATTAATAGGATCGTTATGGACTGCAAGCTTCTCAAGTCTTTTTAGAATTGCAATTTCGTCCTTATTAGAAAACATAGGCACCCCCTTAATAATTGTTAATCTGTATAAATATACAGAAAAATGTATATAAATACAATAAAACTTTAATAAAATTAAATAATTATACAGTATTCATACAGTGGTTTCAAGATGTTGTGGAAAATGTTGTGATAGGACGAAGCAGGAAATTGAATAAAAATATTTTCGTAATTTATTTTCGTAAACTTGAGAATTTTCGTAAAATGTATTATTATTTTCGTAAAATGTTTTTTTGGGGGAAAAGTTTGCAAGAATCTGAATTGATGGAATTAATAACGAAAATAAAAGAAAGAAAAACAGAGACTTCAAAAATAGAATTTAAGAGTGCCAAAGGTGGTTTTCCCGAAAAACTTTATGATAGTTTTTCAAGTTTTTCTAATACAGAAGGCGGAATTATCCTTTTCGGAATTGATGAAAAAGCAGGATACAAGGTTTGTGGAATCCAGAACCCTGACGAACTTGAGAAGAAAGTTGTAAATCAAGCGAAAGAAATGGAGCCTGTGGTAAGACCTCTAATAAGTTTTTGCGAATACGAAGGAAAGATTGTTGCATCTGCAGAAATTGCCGAAATGGACTCTATAAGCAAGCCTTGTTATTATACTGGAAGAGGAAAAAGTAAAGGTTCCTATATTCGAGTCGGTGATGCTGATTTACCAATGACGGAATATGAAATCTACAGCTACGATGCCTTTAAATACAAGACTGAAGACGAACTTAGAACAAGCAAAAGAATAGATGCTTCTCTGTTTGACCAAATACAATTGGATAGCTTTATTGCAAAAGCAGTTTCTACTAAACCAAACCTTGTGAATATGGATAAGAAAACTCTTATTACTTTGAACGGTCTTTCAGACAAAGATGGAAATCCTACTGTATGTGGTATAATGCTTTTCGGTAAATATCCACAGTACCTTTCTCCTAATCTTGATATTATTGCAGTTGTGTGTGCAACAAATAACTATGCAGATGAGTCGGGAAGGGGAGAGCGTTTTCTTGTAAACAAAAGACTTGATGGAACTATACCTCAAATGCTAGAAAGTGCACTTTCTTTTGTTCAGCAAAATATGAAAATTTCAACAGTAGTTGATAAAACTGGGCATCGTAATGATGTTTATGAATATCCAGTAAAAGCCATTCGTGAAATTATTTTGAATGCACTGATTCATCGTGACTACAGCATTCATACAGAAAATGAGCCAATTCGTATAGAAATGTATCCTGATAGAATTGAAGTCTCCAATCCTGGAGGTTTGTATGGTCGTCTTACACTTGATGAGCTTGGAAAAACTAAGGCTGATGTCAGAAATCCATTTATAGCCGCTGCACTAGAAATTCTTACTACCACAGAAAACCGATATTCTGGTATTCCTACTATATATGCGGAAATGAAAAAAGCCGGATTATTTGAGCCAAAATTTGAAAACATAAGAGGAACTTTTAAA
>JAGARY010000411.1 GCA_017622055.1 Treponema sp.
AGAGCCAGAATTTGTAGGACAAACAAAAGACAAACTTGGAAACACAGAAGTTGCAACAATTGTAAATCAAATTGTAAAAGAAAAATTAACTTTATTTTTTGAACAAAATCCACAAGTTACAGAAACAATTCTTAAAAAAGCAATGGACGAAGCAAGAGCCAGAATTGCTGCTCGTAAAGCAAAAGACAATATGCGTAAAAAAACAATGTCTGATAGCTTTGGGCTTCCAGAAAAACTTGCTGACTGTTCATTAAAAAATCCTGAACTTTGTGAAGTTTATATTGTCGAAGGAGACTCTGCCGGCGGTTCTGCAAAAAAAGGACGTGACCCAAAAACACAAGCAATTCTTCCACTTTGGGGAAAAATGCTTAACGTAGAAAAAGTTCGTCCAGAGAAAGTAATGAACAATGATAAACTTGAGCCAGTTATTGCAACACTTGGGGCAGGTTTTGGAAAAGATTTTAATATTGATAAATTGCGTTATCACAAAATTATTATTATGGCCGATGCCGATGTTGACGGAAGCCATATTCGTACTTTGTTGTTAACATTCTTCTTCAGATACATGCCAGAACTTATTGAAAAAGGACACATCTATTTGGCAATGCCACCTTTGTTTGGAATTAAAGTTGGAAAGAAACCTCCAATCTATGTTTATTCAGACGAAGAAAGAGACAGAGTTTTAGATTCTCTTGGTGATGTAAAAGCAGATGTTCAACGCTATAAAGGTCTTGGTGAAATGGACGGTAAACAACTTTGGGAAACAACAATGGATCCTTCTCAAAGAAAAATGCGTGTAGTTACAGTTCCAGATGCAATTGCCGCAGATAAGATTTTTAGCGTTTGTATGGGCGAAGAAGTAGAGCCAAGAAGAAACTTTATTGAATCTAATTCAAGTTATGCAAATCTTGATATATAAAAAAGCAAACTAACACTCGTTAGTTAAAATATAAAAAGGAAAAAAAAGATGGAAGAAATCAAAACACCAGAAGGTGGAACAGTAATAAAAATTCCAATTGAAGACGAAGTAAAACAAGCCTACATTGACTACTCAATGTCGGTAATTGTTCAGCGTGCTTTGCCAGATGTTCGTGATGGTTTAAAACCGGTTCACCGTCGTATTATGTATTCGATGGATACTTTGCATCTTGCAGCTGGTGGAAAAACAAGGAAATGTGCCACAATCGTTGGTGAAGTTTTAGGTAAATATCACCCACACGGAGATGCTTCTGTTTATGATGCTTTAGTTCGCCTTGGACAAGATTTTGCTCAAAGATATACAACAGTTACTCCACAGGGAAACTTTGGTACAATTGCTGGTGACCCTCCTGCTGCTTACCGTTATACCGAAGCAAAAATGTCTAAAGTTACAGAAGAAATGGTTTCTGATATCAACAAAGAAACAGTTGATATGGTTCGTAACTTTGATGACACAACAGATGAACCTTCAGTTCTTCCAGGAAAATTTCCTTTCTTGCTTTGTAACGGTACAACAGGTATTGCGGTTGGTATGGCAACAAATATGCCAAGCCACAACTTGCGTGAGGTTGCCGCTGCTATAAAAGCTTACGTAGAAAATCCTGATATTAGCATTGAAGAATTAATGCATTATGTAAAAGGACCAGACTTCCCAACTGGTGGAATTATTTACGGAAAAGCAGGAATTAAAAAGGCATACACAACAGGACGCGGAAAAATTACAATTCGTTCAAAGTTCACAATTGAAACAGACAAACGTGGAAAAGAATCAATTGTATTTACAGAAGTTCCTTATGGTGTTAATACAACAAATATTATTCGTCGCATAAAAGAACTTGTTCGTGATAAACAAATTGAAGGTGTTACAAATGCCAACGATGAATCTTCAGACAGAACAGGAATGCGAATTGTAGTTGATTTGAAAAAAGGTGCAATTACAAAAATTGTATTAAATCAACTTTTTGCAAAAACAGATTTACAGTCAAACTTTGGTGTAATAAATCTTGCACTTGTACCTCAAGATAAAGAAGGTGCACCTCGTTATGACGAACCTGGAATTTATACACTTCCTTCTCAATATTTAAAACCAGAAGTTTTAACTCTTAAACAATTAATTGCTCACTTTGTAAAACATCGTGATGAAGTTATTACACGCCGTACAATTTATGATTTAAGAGTTGCAAAACATAGAATGCACATTTTGCAAGCGTTGATTACAGCAATCAATAATATTGACGAAGTAATCAAAATTATAAAAGAAAGTAGAGATACTGAAGCTGCAAAACTTGCATTACAAAAACGTTTTGAATTTGACGAAGAACAATCACAAGCAATTGTAGATATGCAACTTAAACGCCTTACACATCTACAAATTGAAGACCTTCAAAAAGAAATTAAAGAACTTCAAGCTTGGATTGATTACCTTGAGGACCTTCTTGCAAATCACAATAAAATTTTGCAAATCATTGTTGATGAAACAAACGAACTTGCAGACAAATATGGTGATGATAGAAAAACAGAAATTGTTGCTGATGAAGTAGAACAAATCAACGTGGAAGATATGATTAAAGACGAAGATATGGTTGTAATGATTTCTCGTCTTGGATATATCAAACGTGTTTCTGTAGAAAAATATAAAAAGCAGGGAAGAGGTGGGACAGGAAGCAACGGAACAAATCTTCTTGAAGATGATTATGTAAATCAGTTGTTTATTGGTTCTACAAAAGAACATTTGTTGTTCATTACAAATATTGGAAAAGCTTATTGGGTAAAAATTCACGAAATTCCAGAAGCAGAAAAAACAAGTAGAGGAGCTCACATTAAAGGACTTTTACAAGTTGGTCCAGATGAAGAAATTACAGCAATTGTTTCTTTAATGAACTTCTCGGATGATTTGTACATCTTTATGACAACTTCAAATGGTGTTGTTAAAAAAGTTAGATCTAGCGAATTTGCTAGAGCAAAAACTCGTGGAATTATTGGAATTAAACTTAATGATGGCGATAAATTAATTAGTGCAATCGCGACAAAAGGCGATTCAGATATTATGTTGATTTCTCGTCGCGGAAAAGGTTTAAGATTTAAAGATAGTTCTGTTCGTTCAATGGGACGTGCTAGTTGTGGTATTAAAGGAATGAAACTTGCTGAAGGTGATGAAATTGCCGCAGCAGTAAAAGTAGAAGATGACACAAGCATGATTCTTATGACAGAAAAAGGATACGGAAAGAAGATTTCTTTTGATCATTATTC
This sequence comes from Treponema sp., assembly GCA_017622055.1. Lineage (GTDB taxonomy): Bacteria > Spirochaetota > Spirochaetia > Treponematales > Treponemataceae > Treponema_D. Next base: position 3,229 of record JAGARY010000411.1, read on the forward strand.
TGCACATGGAAGAGGAACTGGCGGACAAAGAGTATTTGGAAACACAGAAGGAAAAGGCGAAATTATTGGTGCTTTGAATGTAAAAGATTCAGACGAATTAGTTTGTATGACAAGCCAAGGAAAAACTTTAAGATTCAAATCAACAGATATAAAAGAGCAGGGTGCTGGAGCTTCTGGTGTAAAAATTGTAAAAATTACAGAACCAGATTATCTTGTTGGAATTGATAAAGTTGAAGAAAAAAAAGATGATGAATAATCAAGAATAAATCTTTTAGAATCCTAAACAATTTTATAAGTTGTTTAGGATTTTTTTTGCATTTTTTATCGAAGGTATTGTCATTGCGAACGAAGTGAAGCAATCTAGAAATGTTAATTATTTTGACTAATGAACATTAGTTAATAAAATAAACTACCTAACGATTGTTAGTCTATTTTAAGTTGACAAAAATAATTATTTCATTAATAATATAGACAAGGGTAATGACTATAGATAATAGTTTAAGGGTGATACATCAGGCAAAAGGGCTGGTTGATTTTTCAACCGGTCCTTTTTGTTTTTAAATGTTTCACGTGAAACAGTAGATTGAATGAGTTTTCCACAGATGTGGATAAAATTGGGGATAAAGTGGAAAACTTTTTAATATTGGTGAAAAGTGTTTTTGGTGTTTCACGTGAAACACCAAAGAAAGTATTTTTCCCCAAGTGTGGATAACTTTGTGGAAAATGTGGAAAAGTTTTTGTATATCAAAAAAAAAGTTTATTTGTTTCACGTGAAACAAATAATTGATTTAGGATTTCATACAAACCCTAAAAACGGCCGAGTCACGGCCTTGAACGAAGTGTCCCTTGACCACCTGTATTTAGAGTTAGACATATAAAAAGTAAAATTATTAATTTTTAATATTCTGAAAAATAAATATTAAATATAAATTAAATGTAAAAGACGTTATGATATTAGCTTTGTTTCACGTGAAACGGAAGGATAAATAAGTTTTCCACAGATGTGGATAAGTCTGGGGAAATGTGGAAAACTTTTATAAATAGTATTAAGTCAATTTGTTTTATGATTGTTTCATGTGAAACAGTGCGTTAGAGAAGAATAGTAATAAAATCTTAAAATATAGTTGATTCTTTAAAATAAATATAAAAATATAACTGAAATACATATTCTTAATAATATATGTTTCACGTGAAACGTTTGTAAAAATAATCAATTCTGTTTTGTTTGCTTAAATTTGAAAATTAAGTTATCCACAAATGTGGATAATTTTGTGCATTCTGTGGAAAACTATTATGTGTTTCACGTGAAACAATTGTTTTAATTGCAAGTTATGTTCCACGTGAAACATTCTTTAAACTAACAACCGTTTGTTATTTAATTAATGAACGTTCGTTAATTAGATTTTTGTGTGTTGGAAAAGATCCTCGGATCAAGTCCGAGGATGACATATTAAATTTATTGGATAGTTCTGAAATCAGAATTGATGTCGGTAAAGAATGCAACTAATTCTTCTTTACTTTGTCATTGCGAGGAGCAAAGCGACGTGGCAATCTAGAAAGTGGACTGCCGCGCTACGCTCGCAGTGACGGAAAGGAAGGATATGAATTAGTGGCCTGGTTTGATCGTGTTTGGACTTACGGATTTGCTTATGGTGAATAACGTAGTAAATTTACAGTATGTGGTTAACTGCAAAAAAAGCACTAGAGAACCTAGTGCTTTTGGATTATTTAGTAAGGTTTTTCATACCTTTAGAAGAAGCGTGAAGCGTAGATGCAGCACCAGCTGCGGCAATTCCTGCTTTTACAGAAGCGTCTACAAACTTAGGGTCTCTTGGTGAAACGCCGTGTTTACGTGCTTTTTTTAGTTTTGAAGTAGTAGAACAGAAATAAATTGTTAGTGGAATAAAAGCTGTGAACACTAATAATAAAAAGAATCCAAGCCATACCTCGTACCAACAAAGATATTCAAAACCAAATCCTGATAATAACCAAACAAAAGGAATTAAGAAGCACAAAAGAACCCAAACTAAAATATACCATTTTGGCTTTTTCAAGTCCTTTTCAAACCCTCCATGTTGATAATTCCAATCTTCAATTTCTTTATCAGTTCTTAAATTGCCATAATTAAATAACCATTCTTTGTATTCAAAATCCAGATCCTTTTCATCTGGTAAATCAAGAACTGATTGATAAATTGTCTTCGCATAGTATGATTTTTGTTCATCAATCTTTTCTTGGATTTTTAAATTCAAATATTCTTTTTCTTTCTGTTTTTGAGCTTCAATTCTCATTTCTTCTTGACGTCTTACATACTCATCCATAGCAGAAGAGTATCTTACTGTTTCTTTTTTAGATTCTCCGTGTGGAGAACTTGTTACTACTGCCAAGACTATTACTGAAACTATAAAAAGAGTTATCCAAATTAAATCTATCATTATAAATCTCCTTATTAATTATCAAATTTAACATACAATCTTCTGACTTTATCTTCTTCAGATTTAGCTAAAAGGTTTTTTCTCATAAAGAAAGCAATGCTTTCTCCAAACTCTTCTTCAACTTCTTTGATGGTTTTTTCTTTTTGTTCCCAAATATTGAAGTTGCCACGCATATTGTCCTTTATACATTTCTAAAACTTTTTTTACAGTCATAATAAATCTCCTTTTAATTAGTTTATATCTAGTTTAGTATATACAGAGTGTCAAATAATGACCCTGTATTATAATTTGTTGGAATTTCAGCAATATTATTCTCTTTTAACACATCTTTAAGAACTTTAAATGCTTTGTGCATCGCTATAGATAACGTGAGCTTGTGGAACACTCGGTTATCTTGCGCACTCGTTAGATGGGGTGAAATTTGGGAATTTTGGAGCGACACGTGTCGCTTTGTGGGAAATGTGATTGAGGTGATATGATATTGATATGCTCCAAAAAAAAAATTGCAGGGTCATTCTTTGACACCCATAGTGCAGTAGAATAGTACCATAATCTAAATTAGGAGAAATTTAAGGATTTTATATGAAAAGATATATTTGTTTGGATATAGAAATGAGTGAAGTTTCTTCAAAACAACGAAAATTCCTTTCTGGATTTAGAACAGAGATTATACAAGTCGGTGCTATTATGCTTGATGAAAACTTCAAAATAATTGGAAAGTTTTCAAATTATGTGAAACCCATGTATAGTCATATTACAGAAACTATAGAAAAACTAACAGGAATTAAAGAAGAAAATATTGAAAACGCAGATAGTTTAATTACTGTAATGGATAAACTGCTATATTGGATTGGTGATAATGATATTACTACTTTTTGTTGGAGTGCTTGTGATTATAATCAAATCTGCATGGAAATTTTACTAAAATCAGAACAACGAAATGATATATTAGAGTTTCTAAAAACTTTTGTGGATTTACAAAAAACATTCTCAGAACTTTTGTCTGCAAAAAAACGAATTTCTTTGGAATCAGCCATAATCCTAATAAGAGAAAGATTTGTTGGACAACAACACACAGCTTATTCAGATGCATATAATACAGCCTGTATTCTATACAAGATATGTAATGCTAAAGGTCTAAAACCAAAATTTGAGTATTTATATTTAAATGCAGATCCAAAAATGGGATTAGATCAAATAAGATGTTTAAAAAAACATAAAGAAAGAATTATACCATATTATGAATATAAAACTAAAATTTACAATTTTGTGGATAAAGAACTTCTAGAGCAATGG
>JAGARY010000412.1 GCA_017622055.1 Treponema sp.
GATATTTCAAAAATGAAAGAAGAATTAAAATCTCAAAATAAATTGATGCAGAAAGACTTTTTGAATAATTTGGTCCACGGAGAATTAGATTTTGATTCTGTTTTTGAAAAAAGTGCAAATTTGGGAATTGATTTACAATCAAACTTTTACAGAATTCTAATTAGCAAAATTGAAAACAACAATGAAGATTCCCAAGAATTACAACACGCTTGTTCTCTCATAAATTCTTATTCTTCCGCTTGGTCTCATGCATTAAGTTTTTTCCATCACAACAATTTACTTGTATGCATTCTAAAAGGAAAAGACAAATCTGAATTAGAAGAAAACACATTCCACATTGCAGAAACAATTGACCACATCGTTTCAAAAAATCACAATTGCAAAGTGATTTCTGCAATTGGAAGAACAGTAGAAAATATTAAAGAAATTTCTAACTCTTACGCCGACGCAAAAAAAATTCAGGAAATCACAAAATCTGAAAAAAGCGTAATTATTAGTTCCGACGATATTGATATTAACAACACAGATTTACTTAGTTTAAAAGAAAACAATCCTCTTGTGGAACGATTAAAATATGCAGGAAAATCTGAAATTCCTTCGCTTATTGAAGAATCTTTGGCATTAATTCGCAACAATCCTGGGCAATTTCAAGTTTTTGCTTCTTATTTGCTTGTTGATTTGATTTTTGCAGTTTCTAAACTTGTTGAAAATTTTGGCGGAGATTTAAAAAAAGAAAACCCAGAAATGATTCAGCGAAGTTTTATTGATAACGCCGTTGCCAGCGAAGAAATTTTTGTTTCAAAAATGCAGACTATTTTAAATTTTGCTTTAGATTACCGAGATTCAAAACTAACTAGTCGTTACGGAACAATCATCCTAAAAGCAAAAGATTACATTGAAAAGAATTATTCAGATCAAAACACAACATTAACTTCCGTTGCCGAATTTGTTTGTTTAAGTCCAAATCATTTTAGTACAATTTTTTCTCAAGAATGTAACATCACTTTTATAGAATATTTAACAAACGTGCGAATTGAACACGCAAAACAATTAATCAAAAATACAGAAATGAAAGGATATGATATAGCTTACGAATGCGGTTTTAGCGATCCACACTACTTTAGTTATATATTCAAAAAAAACACGGGACTTACGCCCCGTGAATATAAATCATCAATTACAACATCCGAAACTGGCACATCAGATTAATATAAATTAACCTGCCATTGCACCAAGTTTCTTTTTTCTTATAGAAAGAATTACACTTTGAAGAAGAATGAAGAAACAAAGCATAAGTCCTGTTGTAATACTTTGCCAATAAGGTTCTCTTAGCCCAGAAGCAACAACAATATTATTAATTGTTTTAAGGGACATTACACCAAATAATGTTCCTACTACGCTTCCAACACCACCCGAAAGCAAAGTTCCACCAATGATGGAAGATGCAATCGCTTGCATTTCTGCCTGAGTTGCATTAGCAGCATTTCCCGCTCCTGTGTGCAACAAATAAACAAACCCCGCAATTCCAGCCAAAAGGCCACAAAGAATATAAGCAAAGAATTGAGTTCTACGAACATTAATTCCAAGCATAAGAGCACTTTCGCTGTTTCCACCAACAGCATAAAGATTTCTACCAAATCTTGTCCATTTTAAAACTGCCCAAAGAATCAAAACAACTAAAATAGCAATCACAACACCAACTTCTATATACGATGGAATAAAGTTGCCATTTTTTGCATAAGTTCCAATCAAAGGCAAATCAATATAAAAATCTTTAAGCGTATTAAATGCTTCGTTTGTTGCAGTTCTTGGAACTTTACTTACAATAGTTGTCATACCGCGAGTAAAAAACATTCCTGCCAAAGTTACAATAAATGGCTGAATTTTTAAGTGAGCAATCAAAAATCCTTGAATTGTACCAATTAACAATCCAATTCCTAAAGCAATTACCAAAGAAGTAAAAATTCCGCCACCAAAATCTTCCATTACAACAACAGAAGCCATTGTAATCAAAGCAACCGAACCACCAACCGAAATATCAATTCCCCCAGTAATCATTACAATTGTAAGCCCACAAGAAATAATGATTAAATACGCATTGTTATTAAAAATATCTAAAAATTGCTGGGGATTCAAAAATCCACCGCCCCATACAATCATTGCAAATAAATACATAATTACAAAAGTACAAATTGTAATTGTCAAAAGTAATGTTGTATTTGACAAAGGTTGTTTATCTTTTGAATTTTTGCTAAACAAATTTTTTATAGATTTTAACATTTCCATAGTTTACTTTGCCTCCACTTTTACAAATTTACTTGCAATTTTTGCACGAACTTGACTAAACCATTTTTTTACAACTGGGGAACCAATTACTACAATAGCAATAATTACAATAGCTTTGTACGCTTTTACCGCAGTTGAAGAAACTTTCATTGCGTATAAAGTAATTGTCAAAGTTTGAATAATATATGCCCCAATAATTGAACCAGTTAGTTTGAATTTTCCACCACTTAAAGCGTTTCCACCAATTGCAACCGCCAAAATAGCATCCATTTCAATATCAATAAGAATTGTTTCGTGATTGATTAACCCAATTCTACAAACATTCATAGAACCAGCCAAAGAAACACAA
>JAGARY010000413.1 GCA_017622055.1 Treponema sp.
GAAGATGATTGGATTCCTGTTGCAAAGATTGGAACTTCTAATTCTTATTTGGCTGTAAATAAAAATAAAAATGATTTACTTGATGAATTAAATTTTGCTTTATCTGAATTGTATAGCATTAATCCTTATTATAATCATCTTTTGTGGAATCGTTATTATTTGAAGAATAAAAAAGATTATACTTTAAATGATAGAGAAGTTCAGTGGTTCAAAGAGCATAACAATACTTTGAAGGTTGGTGTTATAAGTGATGATTTACCTTTTTCCTATGAAGAAAAAGGAGTTTGTAAAGGTGTAATTGTTGATTTTCTTCAATATTTTAAATCTGCTTATTCTTTAGATGAGTTAAAAATTAATTATATTTTTTTTGATGATTATTTTTCTTTGGATGCTGCCATTCACAATGGAACTGTGGATGTTGCTTTTCCTTTTATTTATGATAATTATGCTGCAGAAACATTCAATACAATTACTTCTAATCCTATTACTAAAGTGCCTATTTGTGCAATTACAAAAAAAAATAACCTAGATGGATTAAAAACTAATGTTGCTGTAAAAAGAGGTGGTCGTGCAGCATATTTTGCAAGTGTACATTATCCAAATTTAAATCATAATTATTATAATGATGTTGACGATGTGTTATTTTCTGTTGTTTCAGATGTTTCTGATGGTGCAATATTAAATTATTACAAAGCAAAAGATGCTCTGTATGGAAGAAAAAGATACGAAAAACTTGAAATGTCTAGATTACCAGAATTTTGGGAAATTTGTTTTGTTTTTCCTTCTGAAAATTTTATTCTTTGTAATTTAACTAATCGTATTTTTTCTACTATTGATGGAACAGAGGTTTCTTCCGTAATAGAAAAATATACAGAAAAAAATCATAAGTATACTGTAAAAAATCTGATAGATGATTATTTTGTTCAGGTTTTAGTTATTATTACTTGTTTTACATTACTTGTTTTGGCTTTATTTTTTGCTTTTGATAAATTATTAAAGTATTATAGCTATGATGAATTAACAAAGCTTCTTTCAAGAAAAAATATTAAGAAGTATTATGAAAAAATGAATAAATCAAACTTAGAAAAAAAACATAAACTTTCTTTTTTGCTTTTTGATATTGATGATTTTACTCATATTAATGATTTTTATGGTCAAGAATGTGGTGATTTAGTAATTAAACAAATTGCTTCTACTATTTTAAAAATTGTTAATGATTCTGGTGTTGTTTTTAGAAGTGGTGGTGAAGAATTTTTTGCTATTTTAAAAATTGATTACAACAATGCTGTAGAACTTGCAGAACGTTGTAGAAAAATCATAGAAAATCAGACTATTGAATATAATTTTACAAAAATAAAAGTTACTATTTCTGTTGCAATAACTGATAATCGTGAAGATTTAACTTTAGATGATTTATTTTTTAATGTTCAAAAATTATTATCAATTGCAAAATCTAAAGGAAAGAATAGAATTCAAGGTAAGTTAGAAAAGTAATTTTATTTAATATTATTTGATATTGCATATTTTTGCATAAATCACTATATTATTTTGTATAAATATACAATTTTTTGTATAAAACTATAATTAGAAAATAATAAAACAATAGAGGTGTTTTTTATGGCAAAAGATAAGGTTGTTTTAGCTTATTCAGGTGGTCTTGATACAACAGTTATCATTCCTTGGTTACAAGAAAATTATAATTACGATGTAATTGCTGTTTGTATTGACGTAGGTCAGGGTGATGATTGGGCGGCTATTAAAAACCGCGCATTAAAAACAGGTGCTGCAGCTTGTTATGTTGTTGATGCTCGTAAAGAATACATTGAAGAATATATTTGGCCAGCTGTAAAAGCAAACGCAGTTTACGAAGATGAATATCTTTTAGGAACTTCTACAGCTCGTCCTTTAATTGGAAAAATCTTAGTAGAATATGCTCGTCAAGAAGGGGCAGTTGCAATTTGTCACGGAGCTACAGGTAAAGGAAATGACCAAGTTCGTTTTGAATTGGCAATTAAAGCTTTTGCTCCAGATTTAAAAGTAATTGCTGCTTGGCGTGATGACAAATGGAACATGGACAGCCGCGAAGCTGAAATTAAATATCTTGAAGACCGCGGACTTGAAGTTCCAATGAAAAAAGACCAATCATATTCTCGCGACGAAAATATTTGGCACCTTTCTCACGAAGGTTTGGAACTTGAAAAAACAGAAAACGAACCAAACTACAAACACATGCTCCAAAATACAGTTGTTCCAGAAGAAGCTCCTGTAGAAGGTGAATATGTTACAATTGAATTTGAAAAAGGTATTCCAGTTGCTGTAAACGGCAAAAAAATGGACGCTCTTGAACTTCTTACAGAATTAAACAAAATTGGTGGAAGAAACGGAGTTGGTCTTGTTGATATTTGTGAAAACCGTTGTGTTGGTATGAAAAGCCGTGGTGTTTACGAAACTCCAGGTGGAGCAATTCTTTACTTTGCACACAGAATGATGAATCACCTTACTTTGGACAGAGATACTTACCACTACAAA
>JAGARY010000414.1 GCA_017622055.1 Treponema sp.
CATATGATGTTCTTCGAATAAGAAGGTCTGCAAATGTATCATCGAAAGCACACTATTTACAATTCATACCTTCTGGTGGATTTGAAGCAATAAATGATTCTAATGACTTTGATTCACAATGGGATAATTATTCTTTATGTAAGGTTGTTTTTCGAGAATTACTGGAAGAGTGTTTTGGTATTGACGAGAATGATAAGAGTCTGACATCAATTAATATTAGTTCGGATTCAATTTATCAAAATAAACATATAAAAAAGTTAGTTGCAATGTTGACTGGTGATAAAAAAAATAGACAAGCGTATATGGAACTATTAGGCTTGTCTATGAGTTTAATGGGATTGCGACATGAATTTTGTTTTATATTAAGAGTTGATGATATTGATTTTTCAAAAGAATTGTTTTCAAATTATGAAAGTAGTTCTGCAATTCATTTAGTTAGAATTGACAATCTTGAGAAGGCTTCTTTTTGGTATAGAAACAGATCTCCAAATAATTATATTCCAAATGATTTTGAAATATTGCATTGTACAAGTGCAGGTCTTTTTGAATTGGCTCAAAAAAGTTCATTATATAAAGATGCATTAAAAATAACTAAGAGAATAAATAAATCAAAAGAACAGAGTGTTAATGAGGAAGTTCTTAAAAATGAATAAGACTATTTTTAATTCTGCAAATATGTGAGATATTTTTATGTTTCTTTACGAAATAACCATTATTTACAAAACAACGGCGGGAAAATATAATGTGGGAAAGATTGCTGCATAAGTAATTATTCAATGTGGTGCTGAACAACCTCGTCATGTTCACCAATCTGCAGAACAGATTTGGATAGCAACAAAAGGAACTGGAAGCTTGCTTCTTGCAGATGAAAAAGAGATGAGTTTTGAGCAAGGTGATGTAGTTCGTTTTGCAGATGGGATATTCATGTATTAAAAAATAAAAGGAAAAATAATTGAAAAATCATATTAAACAAATTGAAGAACTTTCTTTGAATGCTCATCCGGGGATTAAAACGGAACTTTATGATGGGTGGGTTTTGCGTTTTGCAAATGGATATACGAATCGTGCTAATTCGGTGAATATGCTTTATGGCGGAAGTGTAAATCTGGAAGAAAAAATTGAAGTTTGTCAAAGTCGATATTTTTTGCAGGGACTTTCTTCTGTTTTTAAAATTATTCCGGAACTTTCTGAGGAACATAAAAAAATGGATTTGTTGTTGGAGGCTCGCGGTTATGAAATTGTGACTCCTACAGATTTGATGATTTTGGATTTGTCAAAAAAAGAGTTTCCAGTAGAAGAAAGTTGTGTTTTTTGCGATTTTCCCGAGGATGAATGGTTGAAATCATATTTTGATTTTGAACATTGTACAAATCCTGTTTCTCAAAATACTGCAAAACAAATTATGAGTTTGATTCAAGATGATTGCATTTATTGTCGTTTGCAAAATGAAGAAAAAACTGTGGCTTGTGCCTCATTGGCAATTGAAAAAGGATTTGGACTTTTATCTCACGTTGTTGTGGATGAGAGTTGCCGAGGAAAAGGTTATGGAAAACAACTTTGTCAATCTCTTTTGCAGCAAGCAAAAAACAAAGGAGCTCATACAATTTATCTTCAGGTTTTAAAATCAAATGATGTTGCAATCAATTTGTACAAAAAACTTGGGTTTGAAAAATCTTACGATTATTGGTACAGAGTGAAAAAATCTTAATTTACGGGATGGAGTTGTTTTTATGATTTTTCCGGCAAAAATTAAAGAGTTCATAAAAGATAAAAATTATTCGCAAGACGATGTTGGAATGTCTAATTCACAAGTTTTGATTTTTGATGATATGGTTTTAAAAATTGAAAAACGAACTGAATGGAAAGAATCGTTTGATTTTTATAAAACGCAAAATGTTGTGAATATGATGAATTGGTCACAAGATTTTGTGATTGTTCCAAAAGTTTTGTGTTTTGAGCAATCTGATGAATTTGATTTTTTGTTGATGAGTAAAATCAATGGAAAGATGGCTTGTGATTCTGATTTTTTGGAAAACTCAGATTTGCTTTTGGAACTTTTGGCAAAAACTCTAAAACAAATGTGGTCTGTTGATGTAAAAAATTGTCCTAGAGTCAATTCATTGGAAAATAAGCTTGCCCTTGCGGAATATTTTGTAAATCATAATCTTGTTGATGTGGAAGATGCGGAGCCTTCAACTTTTGGACCAGATGGTTCTGAAAATCCAAAGGAACTTTTAAAATGGCTTAAGGAAAATCAGCCAAAAAATTTTGAGCCTGTTCTTTCTCACGGTGATTTTTGTTTGCCCAACGTGTTTTTTGAAGGAGAAAATCTTTCTGGTTTAATTGATTTAGGGGATTTTGGTGTGGCAGACAAGTATCAAGATATTGCGCTTTGCTACAGAAGTTTGAAACACAATTTTAATGGTTCTTTTGGCGGAAAAATTTATGAAGATTTTAATGCCGATTTGCTTTTTGACAAACTTGGCCTTGAACCAGATTGGGAAAAAATCAGATATTACACACTGTTGGATGAGTTGTTTTAGATTTTTGAAAAGGTTTTATAACTTTTCGTCAATAAAAGCAAAGAACTCACTTAAGGATAAACCAAAATAAGTTGCAATATTATGTAATACAGAAATTGAAGGTTGTTTTTTTCCATTTTCAATTTCTGAAATGTAAACTTGGTGTGAGTCAATAGCTTCGGCAAGTACTTCCTGAGAAATGTGTTTCTTGCGACGTAGTTCACGTATGGTTTGTGCTACTGCTCTGTTAATTTGCATCGATATAAGGATA
>JAGARY010000415.1 GCA_017622055.1 Treponema sp.
GACAAGTATTAGAAGCTTTACAAAACATCCAAGAAACTACTTTGCAAATTCAAAGTGGTTCCCAAGAAATGAATACAGGAACAAATTCTATTCTAAATGAAATTAATCGACTTGAGTCTGTAGCCCAAAGAGTTCAAGTTGGCTCTCAAGAAATGGCAAGAGCTGTAGAAGCAATAAATAATTCAATTTCAGCTATGCAAAATGGTGTTGCAGAAAATGAACAGACGGTTAAATCATTAAATGACTTAACCGAACAGTTCATTTTGTAAAACACTAGTTAAATACTAGATGATCATCCTTAGTTCCCACATAAATTTTTGATCCATCGGAATATTTTCCTTGTAGGATTTCTTTTGCCAAAGGATTTTCTAAGTAAGTTTGGATAGCTCGTTTAACAGGTCTTGCACCGAAAAGCGGGTCATATCCAACTTGACTTAAAAAGTCTAAAGCATCTTGACTAACTTCTAATTTTAACCTCTTTTCTTCAAGGCGAGTTGCTACTCGTTGCAACTGATTTTTTACAATATCTTGGATACAGGTTTTATCCAAACGTCTAAATGTAATTGTATCATCTATACGGTTCAAAAACTCTGGTCGGAAAGTAGATTTTAATATAGTTTCCAACTGAGGCTTTATAGCATCTAGTTTTTCTGTTGTATCAGCTTCTAAAATTAGATCTGAACCTAAGTTACTGGTCATAATAATAATGGTATTTTTAAAATCCACATTTCTACCTTGACCATCTGTAAGGCGACCATCGTCTAAAACTTGTAGCAAAACATTAAATACATCAGGATGAGCTTTTTCAATTTCGTCAAACAAAATTACACTATAGGGTCTACGACGAACAGCTTCTGTAAGTTGACCACCTTCATCATAGCCCACATATCCTGGAGGAGCTCCAATTAATCGACTTACACTGAATTTTTCCATGTATTCACTCATGTCAATTCTAGTAAGAGATTTTTCATCGTTGAATAAAAAATCAGCCAATGTTTTTGCTAATTCAGTTTTTCCAACTCCCGTAGGACCAATAAATAAAAAACTACCTAAAGGTTTATTTTCATCGGAAAGACCTGCTCGGTTACGCCTTATGGCATCCGATACACTGGAAACTGCTTCTTCTTGCCCTATTACTCTTTTGTGTAGTTCATCCTCTAGGTGAAGATATTTTTTGCTTTTCTCCAGAAAGCATCTTTGCCACAGGAATTCCTGTCCAAGTTGAAACAACTCTAGCAATATCTTCTTCCCCAACTTCTTGTCTAAGCAGAGAAGCTTTATCACTTCCATCAGCTTTTTCTTTTTCTGCTTTTTCAACAGCCAGTGCTAAACGTTTTTCTAAGTCAGGAATTAAACCATATTTTATTTCCGCTGCTTTGTTAAAATTACCTTCTCGGGTATATTTAATTTCATCAATGCGTAACTGTTCTAGTTCTTCCTTTAACTTACGGCTTTCGTCTATTTCTTTTTTTTCGTTTTCACACTGAAGCCGCATTGCATCTCTTTGGGTGGAAAGTTCTGCAAGCTCCTTTTCTAATTTAGACAGTCTTTCCAATGAAGCCCCGTCATTTTCTTTTGAAAGAGCTTGTTTTTCTATTTGTAATTGTAAAACCTTTCGTTCTAC
>JAGARY010000416.1 GCA_017622055.1 Treponema sp.
AAGATAGATTTTCCGCAAGAAAGGATAAAAATTTGAAAAAACTTCATCTATATTTTATTTGTTTTAATTTACTAATTTTATCATTTTTCTCTTGTAACAAAAAAGATGTGAATAACCCCTACTCCTCAGAAAGAAATCAATTAAAAAAATCAATTGAAGCAACAGATGTTATAGAAGCTGAAAAATCAAAAGAACTAGAAAAATCCCTTTCAAAAAATCAAAAATCTGAAGATTTAAAAATTGATTATGATTTAACAAATATGAGTTCCACAATGATTTACGCAGAAGTTTTTAATATGTTAATTGAACCAGAAAAATATGAAAACAAACGAGTAAAAATGAAAGGATTTTTTACAATTTACAACGAAGGTTCAAAAGATGAAGTTTATTCTGTTATTGTTCCAGACGCCACTGCTTGTTGCCAACAAGGAATTGAATTTTTTTATGATTTTAAAGATAACAAACCTGTGGCCAATTCTGAAATTACAGTAACTGGAATCTTTAATGTTCATATGCTAAGTGATGGAATCTCATACAACTACATAAAAGCAGAAAAAATCCAATAATCCTCACCTTTTTTTTTGCTTTTTTTTCATATCGTTGTATAATATAGAATTATGATTGAAGTTTTAAATAATGATGATTACGAACTTTTTAGAAAACTAATTTACGATGAAAGTGGAATTACATTCTCAGACACAAATAGATCCATTTTGGATAGCAGAATAAAAGAGCTTTTACGAAAAAAAAATGTTGCTACTCCAAAGGAATATTATGCAATTGTTTCAAAAGATCCTGAAGAAATGAAATTAATGTTAGATTCTGTTACAACAAACCTAACACGATTCTTTAGAAATCAACCTCATTTTGATACTTTTATCAATTATGTAATACCACACGTAATTGAAGAAAAAAAGAAAACAGGAGACAGAACAATTAGAATTTGGAGTGCAGGATGTTCTACAGGTGAAGAACCATACACAATTGCAATGGTTATGAAAGAAATCTGTCCTCTTGGCTACAATTTCAAAATTACAGCTTCTGATATTTCCTTAAAATGTTTGATGACTGCAAAACAAGGTTTTTATGCAGATTCAAAAGTTGATGGAATTCCAGCAGAATATTTAACAAAATATTTTACAAAAACAGACGGTGGCTATCAAATAAAAAAAGAAATACAAGATACAATCCATTTTGACTACCATAACCTTAAAAACGATTCTGGAGCAAAAAATCTTGATGTTGTATTTTGTAGAAACGTATTAATTTATTTTGATGAAGCCGCTCAATACGAAGTTGTAAACAGATTCTGGAATGCAATGGCTCCAAAATCTTATTTATTTATTGGACACTCAGAATCGTTATTTGGAATGAAAACAAACTTTGAATTCCTAAAAACAGATTGGGCTTGTATTTACCAAAAACAACTTTAATTTAGGACTCAAAATATGATTGAAAAGAAAGATGATATTTCCGTATTAATTTGTGATGACTCAGCATTAATGCGAAATCTTATTAGTCGCATTGTTGATGAAAC
>JAGARY010000417.1 GCA_017622055.1 Treponema sp.
GCTGAAAGTAAAAGAGCTCCAGGAACAGAGGCTAAGAATGAAAAAATTCCAATTTGTTCTGAATCAAAAATCACTTTTTCAACAATTTGGTGATGTTTACCAAAAAAAGTGATTGTTCCATACCCTACAACATCTCTGAATAAGAAAAATAATGTACCAAAAACAAAAAATATTACTGCTCGAATAATATTTTCAATTATTAACTGTTTTGTTTCAAACTCTTGTCTTTCGCTTAAAAAACAAATTAAAAAAGTTGAAATTGCTGGTAAATAAATAATAAAACCAAGAGTAAGTACAACTTCTGGATATAAAAGAATAAAAATTTGTCTAAAAATTACAGTTATTACAATCAAAGAAAATAATAAAAGAACTGTTTTTAATTCAACTAGTTTTAACTTTTTTATTAAAATTAAAACTAAAGTTCCAAGAGTTGTTAAAAAGAACAATTCAATCATTAATGTAAAACCATAAACAAAACGTCCTGGAGAAGGAATTAATAAAACTAAAAATGCTGCCAAATATAAAAAAAATGATTTTGATTTCATATGTTATACAATCCTAATTATTTATTATTTAATATTTGTGGAATCTTTTTTTCCCAATAATTTATTTGTTTACAAGTAGATGTTGACATTGAAGAAACTTGTTTTTCAATTCTTCCATGAAGATTTGAAAAGCCAATAAAATCTACATTATTTTCTTTATCAATGGAAAAAACTCCAGCCATTGGACCATAATTCGTTACAACACGAATAACCATAACTTTATACACTTCCCCATTTTTTCTGTTGCGAGCTTCATAACAAGCACCACTCATTGTAAAGGGATTATTAATATCAATATTTTTTCCAACACTCCAAGTATTTGGTTGTTTTTCGTCTAATACAACTTCAACTGCCGTTTTTAAATTATTATTCCAAGATTTTTTAGAAACTATTGATAAATAAATCAAAAGCGTAAAAACAACTAACATTACACCAATAAGAATTAAATAATTTTTAAAAAATTGTTTATAAGAAATCTGTTCACTCATATAATAATCCTATTCATCCTCATTAGTAGCTTTGCTTTTTTGAACAACTTTTTTAAGCATATTAAATTTAACTTTTTCTTCAAAAAAACAAATCAAAATATTCAAAACGTTACAAATCAAAACAGTATAAACCATTCCAATTGGAGATGTTCCACTTCCAACAACCAAAAATGCAATAATTCCAGTAAAAATACCGTATAAAACTTTACCAATTATTGAAACTGGAATTGTACCGTACCATTGAATAACAAACACGGAACAAAACAAAGTTCCACTAGTAAGTAAAGCTAAAATAACATCGCCTTGATTAAAAGCACCTCCAAAAAGAACTGGAGAAAACAATCTAACAAGAACGGCATAAACAACCAAAAATAAAGTTGGAACAATGCCAGAATACGAAACATCAGAAAATAAAATTATGGAAGAAATAATTGTTAATAAATTAAATCTAAACGCAGGAATAATTGAATTTGTGTCTACTAATAAAGAAATATATCCTGCTGGTAATTTTACGTTAAAATGATTAAAAATTGTGTTATTAAGAAAATCTGTAACTCCAAAATCAAATCCGTAGATTGGGAAAACTCCATCACGAATTAACATTGCAGAAGGATTTTTGAGTTGCAATAAATCTTTTGTAATTGCAAAATCTGGAAAAAATCTTCTTCCAATTATCCATGCTAAAATTGTACAAAATGTTACAACATTAATCCAAGTATTTACATTTTTACAAACAAACAAAGACAAAACAAAAAAAATACAAAATGAAATAGCAAAAACAGATTGCAAAGGAAAAGTTTGAGGTAAAAACATTCCAAGAAGAATTCCTTGAACAATCAATGTAAAAAATTGATAAACTTGTTTTTTTGTAAGCAATTTACACAACACGCCAGCAAGAACTGCCCCAAGAGTTGAAACAAGTATTACATTTACAGCCATAAAACTTTTTGTTACAAGAAGTGCCACAATTTGTAAAAAAAGTAACACTAACATTCTAATTGAAATGACAGAAACAGAAGGTTCTGAATAAACAAAAGGATTAACTCTTGCAACGCTATTTTTTAGTTTAAAATCTATACTATTCTTCATTTTGATTTTTACCTTTATTTATAGTTTCACTTTTTAAAGTTGTAATCATTTGGCCTAAAGGCAATCTTGCAGGACAAACAGTATTACACAAACCACATTCATTACACAAACTTACAGAATCTAAATAAATTGAATCGATTTCGTTTTTTTCTATAGCATATTTATACAAAATATCTGGACAAATATTTGCAGGACAAGAAAGTCTACAATTTCCACAGTTTACACAAGAATAAATATGAGAATCTGTAATCTTGTTATTTGCCAAAATAGAAACAGATTTTGTATATTTTGTAATTGGAACATCTAAACTAGAAACAGAAGTTCCTGTTTGACTTCCATTTACAACTACCATAGCAGGATTTGATTCATATCCACCAATTTGCTTTATTACATCATTAATTGAAGTTCCCATTTTAAGATTTAGTAAACATGATGAATAAATACAATTACCAGTAATGTGAACAAATTTTTCAATGGAAGGAAGTTCTAATATTACAGCTTTATAAACTTCATACAAAGTTGAAGAATCTACATACAAATCATTTTTTGTAATTTTAAAAGGAACAGATTTTTTTAAACTTTTATTAAAAGAATTAATGATATCTCTTTTAAATCCACAAGGGAATGTTTTGTTATCAATTATTAGGATTCTTGCATTTTCCATTTGAAAATCTTGAAGTTCTTTTAAATTTTCAAATTTTTTATTAACTACAAATAAAACACCTTGAGCATTTATAGTTTTTGCAAGAAGTTTCACAGCAATTAGAATTTCTTGAATAAAAAATTTAGACATTAAAGAATCTGTTAGTCTATATTCATCTTCGTCGCACAATCTAACAACTAAATTTTTTACCTTATTTCCAAGATTTTTTATTTCAAAACCTAAATTCACAGGGTTAGAAACTAAAAAAGTATTTACAACCCCTTTATCAATCAAATTGCTTAAAATAGTTTTGGAAAAATTGCATCTACATTATTTTCAGATTTCTTTTTTCCTAAATATTTAAAACTACCTTGCAACTGGATTTTTATTGAATACTCAAATTTTCCATTAGGACAAATTGTTGGAACAAAATCTAAAACAGTTCCTGGAATAGAAGAATGAATATTTACACAATTACCTTCTGAGTCAACATAAGAAGCAATTACATCGCCTTCTTCTACTACATCACCTTTTTTTACAACAATTTTATATTCATAATCACATTCTTGAGCAATTGGAATGTGAACAATTTTTGGCAAAAAAGAATTTTCATAAGTTTTATAATTTTTTACTATGGAAGAATGATAAGGAACATTACTCATTTTTTAACACCTTTTTGTATAATAATGGAAAAATAAATAAAAAGTAATATAAAAAAGCAAATAAAACACATAACAAGTGAAAAATTATTTATTTGGAAAGAACCAGAAGATGAAAAACATGGAGTTAAATCTTGATTTTGAGTTCGTAACATAAACTCAATTGAATTTTCACCAAGTGAATCAATTTGAGTTTCTAAGTTTTGTTTATATTCATCATCAAAAAACATCACTTCGTCTTTTTGAACAATTCCATTTTCACTTTGAACAAATCTAGAAAATTCAACAACAGTTTCTTGCTGATTTTCATTCAAACTTCTATATGGAAAAGTCTGAACATTCCAAACCCATTTATAATAATCTTCTAACATAGGAAGAGCTGGTTGATTTTCTGATTCTGAAACTAGACAAGGCAACAAAACTTCATCTTCAGATTTTGATATTTTTGAACTATTTGAAGAACTAAAAAATAAACATCCAAAAATACACAACATTGAAACCAAAATCAAAGAAAAAATTAAAAATTGTTTATCTGCAAAAATAGAAACTAATCTGGCAGGTTTTATTTTTACAAAAGTAAAAGAATCTCTATTTTTCCAAGATACAACATCATAAAAAATTACATAAACACCAAAAATAGAAATTATTTCTAAAACAGAAAGGAAACAAACAACAAAAGAAGTTCCCACAGAAGAAATAAGATAAATACCTAAAATTGGATACAAATAAAAACAAGACAAAAGTCTATTTATACTTCCTTTTCTGTTCCAAATGTTTGAAATAATAAACAAAATGATTAATAACAAACAACGAGCTAAAACTATTTGATAAAAAGGATTTGCAAATACAAATAAAATTGGAAAAATTACCGAAGCTCCAAATAAAATCTTATTTTTAGAAAAACAACATAAAATTACACTCAAAATTGTAAATAAAATTGGTAAAAAAACTGGATATTGCGTTTTTGAATCGATATTTGCAGGAATATTCCACTCTGAAAGATTTTTTACCAAAGTAGAAAAATTTTGTGAATATTCAGATGGAATATAATAAATTCTATAGTCGCCATTTTTATCAAAAAAATATCCATTGCGATCATAAATATATGAAAAATCATCTTTTTGAATGTTTAATTTTAACATTGAATATTCAGGAGAATGTAAATCTACTTTTAATGGCAAAAACTGATTTGAAAGACAAATATAATTTTTAATTTCAGATTCGTTTAAAACATTCACAACAGTTTGGTCAGAAGTTTCCACTGGCACATACAATACAGAATATCCTTTCCATAACTGACCTTTTGGAACTTGCCTAAATAAGAACAAACACACAACA
>JAGARY010000418.1 GCA_017622055.1 Treponema sp.
ACTTTTATTTCAAGTGAAAAATCTTTGTTTTTGACATTATATTTTTCATCTGGAAAAATAAAGGCGTCAGAAAGTCGAAGTTCAGTTTCTACAGGATAATCTTCTGTTCCGTTGTAAAATACAAAAAACTCTGGATACGGAATCTTAATCATCTTTTTTTCGTATCGGTCTTCTGATGGGACAAGTTGCTCGTAAATCCTAGAAACATATTCTAAAAGCCTTAAAGGCATATTTTCGTTGATTGTAGATTGATGTTCTACTAACACAACCAGCTTGTTGTCAACTAACATTGCGATGTCATTTGAAAGAGCCATGTACAACACGTTTTCTATGTTCACTTCTTGAACTGTGGTTGTGGCTAAATCTAGATTTGTGTTGTGTAAAGCGTTGTAAAGCGAAATAAAGTTTTGCTTGCCTTCTTTGTCTTTACAAAATAAATCGATGAATAATGAATCTTTATGGTTGCGATTTTCCATTTTTTGTACCTCTTGTTTTTTTATGTGAAATAAAATTCCCTATATATATAATTCCCTCAAAAGTGAAAATTTATGCAACTTGATGAGAAAAAATTTGAAAAAAAGTGATTTTTTTGTGGAAAACTGCATTATTGTAGCCCATCTTACCTGCGAGCTTTCTTGCGTTAGGGATACGTAAGGCGCCGAAGGCGGCCACGCTGTGAGTTTGCTTGCAAACGAAAGCAAACGTTCAGTTTGCGGCAGCGGGCTGAAGCGACAGCGGAACCTGAAGTAGCCCGACAGCGAACGAAGTGAGCTGGAACGCCCAACGGAATTATTACAATCGCTGGTGTTGGAACTATAATTACGGCTTTCTTTATGGGTCCATTAATTGAATTCTTTAATGTACATTTTGCTAGACCTTTCTTGAATAAATCAAAATAATTTCTGGTATAAAAAAGGGATGTCTAATAAGTATTTTTTATGTCATTTTAAACTTATTAGGCATCCCTTGATATTAATTTTGTTCTATAATCTATTTTTGTTGTTTTGCAACCTTTGTTTTAATAAAGATTAATGTTGCAAAAAGAATTACAAGTCCAACAATCCAAGAAATTATACAACTTGCAACAATTCCAATTGATTGTGTGAATCCTGCAACGATGTATGTTATGAACGAAACAACTGCAACTGTTAATGCGTAAGGCAATTGTGTAGAAACGTGTTGAACGTGGTCACATTGTGCACCGGCACTTGCCATAATTGTTGTGTCGCTAATTGGTGAAATGTGATCTCCACAAACAGCCCCTGCCATACAAGCGGAAATTGAAATTATTCTTAATGGTGTTCCCACTGGGAAAATTGCGATACAAATTGGAATTAAAATTCCAAATGTTCCCCAAGAAGTTCCTGTTGCAAATGCAAGTCCACAAGCAATAATAAAGATGATTGCTGGTAAGAAGTTCTTTAATCCTTGTGCACTTCCTTCTACAATTCCTGCTACGTAAGATGCGGCACCAAGTGAGTCTGTCATTGCTTTTAATGTCCAAGCTAATGTTAAAATCATAATTGCTGGAACCATTGCTCTAAATCCTTCTACAAAAGAAGACATACATTCTGTAAATGAAAGAACTCTTCTAATTAAATAGAAAGCAATTGTCAAAACAACAGCAGCAAATGAACCTAAAACTAATCCAACAGATGCATCACAAGCTGCAAAACTGTCTACAAAGTTTAAGTATGTTGCGTTTGCAATCATTTGGCCTTCAATTTCTCCAGCAACTTGTGCAGTAAAGAATCCGCCTGTATAAATCATTCCAAGAATACAGAAAACAATTAAGAAAACGATTGGTAGAACTAAATCAATAACACTTCCTTTTGTTGTTGTTTCTGTTTCTGATTCATCGTTATTCATTACTTCTAATGCTTTTTCGTATTTTGACATTTCGCCATATTCAAAACGCATAAATACCATTGCAAACATCATTACAATTGTTAATAAAGCATAAAAATTAAAAGGAATTGCTTTACAGAATAATTCAAGACCGTTTTCGCCTTCAGAAACAAATCCTGCAACTGCTGCAGCCCAAGAACTGATTGGTGCAATAATACAAACTGGAGCAGCTGTTGCATCTATTAAATATGAAAGTTTTTCTTTTGAAAGTCCGTATTTGTCTGTAACTGGTTTCATTACAGAACCAACTGTAAGACAATTGAAGTAATCATCAACAAAGATTAAAATTCCTAAGAAGATTGTTGCAACTTGAGCACCAACTTTTGATTTAATATGTTTTTTTGCCCAGTTTCCAAATGCTGCTGAACCACCTGCTTTATTCATCAAAACAACCATACTTCCCAAAACAACAAGAAATACCAAAATACCAACATTCCAACTGTCTGAAAGTTGTTTTATCATTCCTTCACTAAAGATGTGATTAAAAAATCCAGGGAATCCTGATGCAGCGTCTATTGCATAAAAAACACCACCAATTACAATTCCAATGAACAAAGAAGAATAAACTTCTTTTGTCAACAATGCCAAACAAATGGCAACAATCGCTGGAACCAACGACCAAAATGTACCAACCATTTTAAAATTTCTCCTAAAAAATAAATCTCATTTTTCAGTATATCACGAGATGAAAATTTAGCAAAAAAAATATTTCACCAAATGATTTTATTTGCCAATGACATTCCCATTTTTTCAATCTACACAATAATTATAGAGATTTGTTATATCTTATTTTTACGAACAAACATAATATCAAAATTATGAAAGAACAAAATATTTTTATAAATCAGATTGGTTATGCCACTGAAAGTCAGAAATTTGGTTATGTTAGATGTCACAAAGATGAAAAATTCTACATAAAAGACGAAAAAAATCAAATTGTATATTCTGGAAAATTATTACCTCCAAAAAATGATGCCGTTGTTGCAGAAGATATTTGTACAATCGATTTTTCTGATTTCACACAAAAAGGAAAATTTTACATTTGCATTGCAGACGACGTAAGTTTTCCATTTGAAATTGGCGAAAATCTTTTTTCTGATTTGTATTACAAAATTTTGCGATATTTTTATCTTTCTAGATGTGGCCAAAAAATTGAAGATAAAGATTTTGGTCATGAACCTTGCCACACAGGAAAAGCGTTAATTTACGGAACAAAGGAAGAAATTGACGTTCAAGGTGGATGGCACGACGCCGGAGATTATGGACGTTACATCGTTGCAGGTACAAAAACTTGTATGGATTTACTTTTGGCATACGAAGCAAAAAGTTCATTTGAAAAGTTTGATATTTTGGATGAAGTTCGTTTTGAATTAGAATGGATGCTTCAAATGCAACGTCCAGACGGAGCCTTATATCACAAAATTTCTTGCTTCAAATTCTGCGGATTCATCGAACCACAATACGAAAAAGAGCAAATTGTTTTGGCACCAATTTCTACAACAGCCACAGCCGATTTTGCAGGTTGTGCCGCTTATGCCCACACATTTTATAAAAAATCAGATCCAGAATTTGCTCAAAAACTTTTAGACGCCGCAATAAAAGCTCAAAACTTTATAGACTCAAATCCAGATTTCATTTACACAAATCCACCAGAAATCACAACTGGCGGCTACGGCGACCGCAACATCACCGACGAAAAATATTTTGCCCTTTGTTCACTTTACGCCGCAACAAAAGACAAAAAATACCTAGAAAAAGCCATAGATTTATTCCAAAATTACCAAGAAATCCCAAGAGATGGCACAGAACCACAAAAAACAGAAATGTTCCAAGGATTCGGATGGGGAAGTGTAGCCGCTTACGGAACAGAAATCTTACTCAGAAATAAAGAATTAATAGATTCAAACTTGTACCAAACACTAAAAAAAGCAATTATTGACCGTGCAGAAACTTTATTAAAAATTTCTGAAAATGCTTGCTTTGGAACTTGTATTGAACGAGTTTTTTGGGGAAGCAACGGCCACGTTTGCGACGAAGCCCATCTTTTACTTCTTGTCCACGATTTAACAGGAAAAAAAGAATACTTTGACGTTGCAAAAAAACAATTCGATTACATTTTGGGATGTAACCCAGTAAATTATTGCTATGTAACAGGATTCGGATCAAATCCAACAGTAAATCCACACCACAGACCTTCTGGCGCACTCAAAAAATGCATGCCTGGAATGCTTGCCGGTGGACCAGCCGCAGGATTACACGACGCCGACGCAAAAAAATATCTTCAAGGAAAATCTCCATTAAATTGCTACATCGACGTAGTAGGAAGCTACAGCACAAACGAAATCGCAATCTACTGGAATTCCCCACTAGTTTATGTAATTGCAAAACTTGGTTTAGTATAAATTTGGGCGTTCCCTCTCGCTCCTTTCAGTCGCTCAAGGTCGGCAGTTCCGCGGCTCGGTACCCTCGGCCCCCTGCCGCAACCTGAACGGTTGCTAAAGATTTGCTCCCTCTGGTCGCAAACTTTACAGGGTGGCTGCCTACGGCACCGCTCCATTGCCTAACGCAAAGCCCTTTGCTAAATCCCTAAATCTTCGCCAACAAGAATCACTTTAATTCGACCAGCTGGTTTACAAAGACGAGTTGTAACAAATTGATTACAAATGCAATCTTCACTCATACAATTTGCACATTCCCCAGTAATTTTACAAGGAGTATTAATTTCAAAACGTTGCGCATTTGCAGGAGCCGAAAAACCACGCACCCGATGATACGCAGCATCCAAATTTGGCACAACTTTATTCATTCCTGCCACAATCACCACCGATTTTGGCCCAAAACACAAAGCTGCAACCCTATTTGCCACACCATCAATATTAAAAAGTTGACCATCTTCAGTAATAGCATTTGAACTCATCAAAAAAGTATCACAACAAAGCGCTTCAACCATTAATTTTCTTCGCTCTTCTGGAGTTTTCGCCAAATCACGATCAATCATTTTGTGACCACTTTTTTCAAGCTCAGCCTTAAGCCCAATCTCGTCAATAGAAAACGAACCACCCCAACCAATGGAATCACCCTGAGGAATAATTTCCATAGCCTTTTTCACCGCCTCTTCCTTAGAAGAAACATAAAACGCCTCAAAATGACGCTTCTTCAAAGCCTCAACAACCTTCGGCCCCGATTTTTCATTTTTTTGTTTAATTGCTTCTATCATACTCATAGTATACCGCTAAATCCCCCAAAATTCACCAAGTTTTTAAACGTCATTGCGAGAAGCGTAGCGACGTGGCAATCCACTAAAACCTGCCAAACTCGCACGAATCTACACAATGGTTTTTCATAAGTGGAAAAATTGTGGTATAATATCCTTATGGGTGAAAAGCATAATTTTTCAGAAAGAGATATTGTAACAAAATTCATTATTCCGGCGATTGAAGAATCTGGGTGGAATAAGCAAACTCAATTAAGAGAAGAAGTTTCTTTTACAAATGGACGAATTTTTGTAAAAGGTAAAAAGACAAAACGGGGCGAAAAGAAACGTGCTGACATCATTCTTTATTACAAACCAAATATCCCTGTAGCAGTTGTAGAAGCTAAAGATAATAAACATTCCATTGGAGATGGAATGCAACAAGCTTTAGATTATGCAGAAACTCTTGATATTCCAGTTGCAATCAGTTCTAACGGAGATGGATTTTTAATTCAATATCGCAAAAATTGTGGCCCATTAGATTCAAATAATAATCCTATTGTTATTGAAAATGTAGATTTAAATCATTTTCCTACAGCAGAAGAACTTTGGAATTGTTACAAAAAGTATAACAAAATAGAAAACTCCCAAGCAGAAGAAACAACTCTTTCATCATATTTTTTTGATTCAACAGGACGTTCTCCTCGTTACTATCAGCGAATTGCAATTAACAGAACTGTAGAAGCTATTGCTCGTGGACAAAATAGAATTCTTCTTGTAATGGCAACAGGAACAGGAAAAACTTATACATCCTTCCAAATAATTTATAGATTATGGAAATCTGGATGCAAAAAACGCATTTTGTATTTGGCAGACAGAAACAATTTAATAATCCAAACAAAAAAAGGTGATTTTAAGCATTTTAAAGATAAACTTACAATCATAAAACATAAAGAAATTGATAAATCTTATGAAATTTATCTTGCACTTTATCAAGGACTTACAAATTACGATGAAGAAACAGATGCATACAAAGAATTTTCTCCAAACTTTTTTGATTTAATAGTTGAGGACGAATGTCATCGTGGCTCTGTTGATGAAGACAAAGCCTGGCATAAAATCTTAAATTATTTTAGTAGTGCAACACAAATTGGTATGACAGCCACACCAAAAGAAACAAAAACACTTTCAAATATAGACTATTTTGGAGAACCAATTTACACATATTCATTAAAACAAGGAATTGATGACGGATTTCTTGCTCCTTACAAAGTTCTTAGAGTTGGAATGAATGTAGATTTAGAAGGCTACAGACCTGAACGTGGAAAAACCGATGTAAATGGTGAAATAATTGAAGATCGTCTTTACAACAGAAAAGATTTTGACAGAAATATTGTAATTGATGAAAGAACAAAGCTTGTTGCAAAAAAGATTATGGAATTTCTTGTTAATTCAAATCCTTATGACAAAACAATTGTATTTTGCGTAGATATTGAACACGCAGAAAGAATGCGACAAGCTCTTTTAAGTTTTGCTCCAAAAGAAATTACTGCAAAAACAGACAAATATATTGTTAGAATTACTGGTGATGATCCTGTTGCTAAAGGATATTTGGAATCTTTTATAAATCCAGAAGAAAAATTCCCTGTTATTGCAACAACTTCAAAATTAATGAGTACAGGAACAGATGCTCAAACTTGTAAAGTAATTTGTCTTGATGAAAATATTGGTTCTATGACAGAATTTAAACAAATTATTGGGCGTGGAACAAGAATCAACGAAGATTATGGAAAGCAATATTTTACAATAATTGATTTTAGAAATGTTACAGACAAATTTGCAGATAAAGATTTTGACGGAAGTCCAGTAAAAATCAAAGTATCAAATCAAGATGAACCAATTTCTGAAGATATTATTGATAGTGGTGAAGGAGAAAGTCAAATTGACCCTGTAACAGGAAAACCTGTGGAATTCCTAGAAACAATATATCCTCAAATAGATGATAAATTTGGAACATCTTCTCTTGGCGAAAAAGGCGAAGAATATGGAAAAAAAGAAAAAATCTATATTGCAGGAGTAGATGTTAGTGTTTTAAGTGAACGCCGACAATTTCTTGATGCAAATGGAAAATTAATAACTTGTAGTTTAAAAGAATATACAAAATCTGGAATTTTAACTTCGTATCGGTCTTTGGATAATTTTTTGCAAGTTTGGAACGATTCAGAAAAAAAACAAGCAATTATTGATGAATTAGAACAACAAGGAATAAATTTTGAAGATTTAAAAGAAGAAATAAAATCAGATTTAGATATTTTTGATTTAATTTGTCATATTGCGTGGGATGCTCCAGCCCTTACAAGAAAAGAACGGGCCGAAAATGTTCGTAAACGAAATTATTGGACAAAATACGGAGAACAAGCCCGAAAAATCTTAAATGCTCTTTTAGATAAATATGCAGAAAACGGCATAGAAAACATTGAAGATATGAAAATTCTTACCGTTGAACCTCTAAAATATATGGGAACTCCAACAGAAATTGTAAAAGTTTTTGGAAGCAAAAACGACTATCTAGCAGCATTGCGAGAATTAGAAAACGAGATTTACAGAGTTGCGTAAGAGAAAATGAGGAAGGACAAATAAATGAGCGAATGGAAGAAAGTGAAGATTTGGGGGCTTTATGAAAGAAGATACAATAAACAAACAAATAAATAATTTAATTGAAGATGCACGAAAAATTATTGAACAATCTCGAAGTAATGCTGTTAGAAGCGTAGATTTTTGTAGAGTGCAAATGTATTGGAATCTAGGTAAGAGAATTTTAGAAGAAGAACAACAGGGTAAGGATAGAGCAGATTACGGTATATATCTTATAAAAAATCTTGCTAAAAAACTTGAAAAAGAATATGGAAGTGGTTTTGGAATAAGACAATTAGAACGAGCCAGACAATTTTTTAAAATATATCCAATTGCGTCTACACTGCAGACGCAATTAAATTGGAGTCAGTATAAACTTTTGATTTCTATTTCAGATTCGGATAAACGTGAATATTATGAACTTGAAGCAATAAATAACAATTGGACTGGGCGAGAACTAGAACGACAAATTAACAGTCAATTATATGAAAGATTGCTGCTTAGTAATGATAAAGAATCGGTTCTTGCGGTTGCCCGAAACGAAAGAATACCCGAGAAACCAACAGAAATAATAAAAGATCCTATGATTTTAGAATTCTTAGGACTTGAACGTAAGACTTCATATTATGAAAAAGATTTAGAATCTGCCATAATTTCACATATTGCTGACTTTTTATTGGAAATGGGAAAAGGTTTTTCTTTTGTTTCTCGCCAACAACGAATTTTACTTGAAGATGATGAGTATTTTGTTGATTTGGTTTTTTATAATCGTTTGTTACGTTGTTTTGTATTAATTGAGTTAAAAATTGGAAAACTCACTCATCAAGATTTGGGACAACTTCAAATGTATGTAAATTATTATGACAGAAAAATTAAACTAGATGAAGAAAACCCAACAATTGGAATCTTACTTTGTTCCAGCAAAAATGATACTGCAGTCAAAATGGCATTGCCGGAAAATAACAATACAATTCTTGCAAGTGAATATCAATTATATTTACCAACATCGGAGGAGCTTGTAAAAGAAATCAATGAAGTAAAACAACTTGCACAAGAAACCGAGGAAGAAAAATGACCGAATGGAAGAAAGTGAAGATTGGGGAAATATTTAAAATAGAAAAAGGCTCTTTACAGAGTAGCAAATGCATTCCTGGAAAATATGATTTTATTACAGCAGCAACAGATTGGAAAACACATGAATCTTATTCTCATGAATGTGAAGCAATAGTTTATGCAGTTGCAGCTTCTGGTTCTTTAGGAAGAGCACATTATGTAAAAGGAAAATTTATTGCCAGTGATTTGTGCTTTATTCTTACAGAAAAAAATAAAGAAAAATATCCAATTAACTTTCTTTTCTATCAACTTGTTTTTGATGTATTACGAGATGAAATAGTTTCAAAAACAAAAACAGGTACATCGAAGGAATCTATAAATCAAAAGAATTTTTCTAATTACGAAATACCGTATATTCCTTATGATTATCAAATGAATAATTATAAAAAATTGGTAGATGCAAAAAAAACTGTTATAAAAATACTTAAAGAAATAGAATCTCAAAAAACCTATGCAAAACAACTTCGTCAAAACATTTTGCAAGAAGCAATAGAAGGAAAGCTCACAGAAGAATGGAGAAAAGAAAATCCTGTTGTAAAAGGTAATCCCGATTTTGATGCAGAATCATTGTTTGAAAAAATACAGGAAGAAAAGTGTCACACGGATTCGGAATTACTACGTAATTCCAAAAAGAAGGTGTTTGAGTCGATTTCGGAAAATGAACAGCCTTTTGAAATTCCAGAAGGCTGGAAATGGGTAAAGTTAGAACATTTAGCAGAAGTTGGAACAGGTGCAACACCTCTAACTTCAGAAAAAAAATATTATGAAAATGGAACTATTCCTTGGATTACAAGTTCTTCAACAGGTAATGACTTTGTAAGCAAAGCAGATGTCTTTATTACAGAAATTGCATTAAAAGAAACAAATTGCTCATTAAATCCAAAAGGAACTTTAGTAGTAGCAATGTATGGGCAGGGAAAAACAAGAGGTCAAATTACAGAACTATGTATTGAAGCAGCAACAAATCAAGCCTGTGCAACAATAAAAATATTTGAAAAAGATAATGTAGTCTTAAAGAAATATATAAAATTTGTTTTCAAAAAAATGTATGAAGAAATCCGTTCACTTGCACAAGGAGGAACACAGCCTAATCTAAATTTAGGAAAAATTGCAAATACAATATTTCCACTTCCACCTCTGGCAGAGCAGAAAGAAATCGTTTCTCGTGTAGAAAAACTTTTGGCAAATGTTACAGAACTAGAAAAACAAATCACAGAACGAGAAGAAATGACAAAACAACTAATGCAAAGTATAATGAAAGATGCGTTTAGGGAGGAGTAAGGGGGATGATAAAAAATTATGAATTGGAACCTTCTTTTGAAAATGTTGCAGAAACTTTATTAAATGATACATTAAAAAGGAATAATTATTTATATAAATTTTACGACTTACTAAAATGCATAAATTCTTCTTGTTCCATTTGTTTAGATGGAGCGTGGGGAAGTGGGAAAACTTTTTTTGTGAAACAAGCTCAATTATTATTACTATCAGAAAATCCACTTCTTGAAATAGGAAAACTAGATATAGATATAACAGAAGAAGAAAAAAATAAATTAAAGGAAATTCAAGAAGCGAAACTTAAAAAAATAAAGGATATTAAAAATATACAATATCCAATTTATTACGATGCTTGGGATAATGATAATGCAGAAGATCCTATATTGTCTCTTGTATATGCAATAACAAAAGCTTTACATAGTGAAGGTGTATTTGATGAAAAGTCTGAAAAATGGAATGGTATAAAAAATACTATAAAAGCCATTGTAAATGCAACAGAAGTTCAATTTTCGTTACCTATAGAGTCTGCTAAAGTTTCTATAAAAGTCAAAGGTGAAAATTTTTTGAAAGCTTTAGAACAAAATAAAAAATCTGACTTATTAGTAGATTTTAAAAAACAGGATGAATTGCGTCTGCTTGTGGATACTTTTTTTAATGACATATTACCAGAAAGAGGTGATAGATTAGTAATTTTTATTGATGAACTAGACCGATGTAAACCAACTTATGCTATAAAACTTTTAGAACGAATTAAGCATTATTTTAATCAAGAAAAAATTACATTTGTATTTTCTACAAATATAAAAGAATTAAATAAAACAGTATGCAATTATTACGGACAAGGTTTTTCCGCAGATAGATATTTGGATAGATTTTTCAACTTGAAACTACAATTACCTAAAGTTGATACAAAAACATATTTTGATTATTTAGAAGTATTTAATAATTTCGGTTACAATGAAGGAATTTTGCGAGAAGTAGTTTTGTATACTAACTTAGAATTGAGAGAAATTTCTAGATTTATTTCATTTTATTATTTTGCTAGAAACTATTATCATGGATATAATTATCCTCAAAAACCAGAAAATGAGGCTTTCATTTTTTGTATAGATTATATTTTACCTTTAATGATTGCAATTAAAATGACGGATTCACATTTATATGAAACTTTTATGTTGGACAATAAAACAGAATTTTTTGAAAATTTTATGCGTGGAAACGTAAGTAATATTTTTTGGGGAAAGTATTCATTTTATCCACGAGATGGTGTTTCTTTAGATGAGATTCCAGGGGCAATATATAATTGGTTATTTGAAGTTGGTATTCCTGATTATTTACGCCAAGCAATAGAACCAACCCTTTGTTTTTCTTCGAATCACAAATCTTTTTTAGAAGAGGCTATATCTTTATTGTCGAACACATCTATTTATGAATAAAATTGATTGTTTTGAAAAATAATGAAAGGCGTGTTTAAGGAGGAATGAAAGTATGTTAAAGATTTTCGTAAGTTATTCTCACAATGATGAACAATTTTTGGTGAATAAATTTATTCCTATGCTGGAAGAATTAAAGTTAGAAGGTATAACTGACTATTTTTATGATAGACAATTACGTGCTGATGGTGATTTATTCAATACAATTGATTTTCATTTGAAGGAATGTGATATTGCAATTGCACTACTTTCAGAAAATTATTATAAATCAACTACTTGTCTTAACGAGAAAAACAATCTTCTAGATAGAAAATTGTTAGAAGGAATTTATTTTTTGCCAGTTGTTGTTTCTTCTTGTAATTGGACAAGAGATGATACAATAAATAATAATTTGTTTCTAAATACTGATGCAAAAGAATTATCGATACTAAGTGAAGATGAGCTAAAGATAGAAATCGAAGTAATTAAAAAAAGATTAATTGAGATTTCCAAAGATATTGAAACAATACGAAAACTCTCTTTTAACACTGAATTTGAAGATTTATTGCAAGATATGGATGTTTTAAAAACATCTCATTGTTCACGAAATACATTGTTACTTTCAGATGTTTTCATTTATCCAACTTTACGAAAATTTGTTTTTGATGATGAAAAAGATGATGAGATATGTTCAGAAAATTTGTTTAAGGATTCAAAGAATGAGAGATTTATCTTTATTTCAGGCGATGATGTATCAGGGAAAACTTCGCTCATAAAGAGATACATATTACTTCTTAAAAAAGAGAATTTTATTCCCTTATACTTTACTAAAGACGATGTTTTTGATGGGCATCTTTTTAATATTTTAGAAAAGAAATTTATTGAACAATTTGATACTGAAAATACATTAAACATTAAAAAATTATTAGAAGATAATAAAGAGCGAATAATTCTCCTTTTTGATGATTTTCACAAGATTTCGAATACAAAAAAAATCATAGAAAAAATATCTCTAATCCAAAAAATAATTTGTACTGTGGATTTAATTTACAATCTTGATTACGAAATAAAAGAGATACAAGATGTTGCAGTAAAATATTCAATAAAGG
This sequence comes from Treponema sp., assembly GCA_017622055.1. Classification (GTDB taxonomy): domain Bacteria; phylum Spirochaetota; class Spirochaetia; order Treponematales; family Treponemataceae; genus Treponema_D. The sequence continues at coordinate 12,648 of JAGARY010000418.1, forward strand.
AATTATCGCCAAAACAACGATATGAGTTGATAAAAAAGTGGATGTATTTAGATTCAGATATTTCTTCTTCAACTGAATTGGAAAAAATAAAAGAATTAGATAAAAAGCAGAACAAATTCAAAATATCACTGGAAAATCCTTGAATGGTGGTATTATGCCAGCTTATCCATTTCTTGTCTTGTCAGTTTTAAGCAATGTTGAAACCTTAAATCGTCCGTTAAATCCACAAATGACATCTTATGGATATTGCTATGAAGCACTGATAATAATAGCTTTTATGAAATGTGGGTTAAAAACTGACGATCAAATTGGTGGAGCAATAAATTTTCTTTCATCATTTGCAAATCAATTGTATAAAGATGAAATAAATGAAATGTCTCTTAGTGATTTTACAATATTTCTTGAAGAGTATGAGAAAAAAATTGCTTTACCATTTAAAAAAGATATATTTATCAAAAAACTTGAAAATAGTCGCTTATTAATGAAATCTACATTAGGTAATTATAGGTTTGATTACAAATATGTATTCTATTACTTTTTGGCAAAGTATTTTTCCGATAATATAGAGTTTTCTTTGTCAGAGATTGAAAAATTATGTAAAAATATTCATAAAGATGAGAATGCATATATTGTTATATTCTTTTCGCACAATACAAAGTCAAATACATTTTATGATATTTTATTAAGAGAAGCTGATTCTATATGCTCGATGGAAGAAATAGTTTCTTTATCTAAAGAAGAAATGAAATTTTTTGACGATAGTTATCAGTCTCTCATGGATGTTCTTTTACCAAATAAAACACATAATTATAAAACAGAACGAAATCTTAGGTTGGAAAACTCTCATGAGCAAGAATATTCTCCCATCACCGAAGATGAAAAGGATGTATTAAATGAAGAACACATTTTAAATCTTCGTAAGTCTATAAAATTGACAGAAGCAATTGGATTAATTGCAAAAAATAGATATACATCACTTGAAAAAACAAAAATACGTCAACTTATTTCTTCTTCAATAGATTTGAATTTGCGGCAAATAAATTCATTTTTCTCATTATTTAGAAATTCTGACACTCAAAGATGTTTAATAGAATTTATTGCTGATATGGTTAAAAAGGAAATTTCTAATGAAAAAAAAATTGATGATGACAAGTGTAAGAAAATAGCAAATAATATCTTTTGGGGAATGAACTTCTTCTTTGTATTTGCAATTATAGTCAAAACAATCCAATCTATTGGATCTGAAAAATTGATTCCATTTATAGAAGAGGTTTCAGACGAAAAATCAACACCTGCAAAACAATTGATTTTAGAGGGAGTAAAAATAATATACTCAAAAAATCTTGATAAAAATACCTTGTTTAAACAAATAAAAAATTCAGATTACTCAAATGTTGCAAAAACAATTCTAAAAATGCTTGTCATAGAACGTTGCCGAATGAATCCCACAGATTATAGAGAAATTCAACAATTGAGTGTAAAAATGAATATACCAATTGAGAAGTTAAAGAAGTAATGTATGACTTAATCTGTAATGTTACCAGAAATGCCGTAGGCATTTCGAATCCGTGTGGCAATAAAACGGGGCGTTGCGGGGTGTCCCCGCAGAAGGGGTAGCGAGCAACGAAGTGCGAGCGAGGGGAAGGCTTTCCCCTTCTAAATAAAACTAAAAGGAGCAAAATTGTGTCGAACATTTCAAATATCATAAAATCGTTGCAGAATATTATGTGGAAAGATCCGGGAGTTTCTGGTGATGCTCAGCGATTGGAACAACTTGGTTGGATGATTACGCTTAAAATTATTGATGATAAAGAAGCGGAACTGGAACTTTTGAATGATGATTATGTTTCGGTTATTCCAAGTGAACTTCAGTGGCGAAATTGGGCGAGTGATAGTGAAGGAATTACTGGGGATGCAATGAAGGATTTTATTGATTCAAAACTTTTCCCAGGTCTTCAAAATCTTGATATTTCTGATGGAAATAAACGTGCCATTTTGATTCGAGATATTTTTGCTGGAACAAACAACTATATGAAAAACGGAACGATAATCCGTCAGGTTGTGAATAAATTAAACGAAATTGATTTTAATGCTAGTGAAGACCGTCACACTTTTGGTGATATTTACGAATCTTTGCTTCGTGATTTGCAAAGTGCAGGAAATTATGGAGAATTTTATACACCTCGTGCTGTAACTGAAATTATGACAGAAATAATAAATCCTCGTCTTGGTGAAAAAGTTCTTGATCCAGCTTGTGGAACTGGAGGATTTTTAACTTCCGCCATTGAAAATATTAGAAAACAGGATGTGCATTCTGTTGAAGATTTAAAAACTTTGGAAGAAACAATTCGTGGTCAGGAATTAAAGCCGCTTCCTTTTATGCTTTGTGTTACAAATCTTATTTTGCATGATATTGAGATTCCAAACATTATCAATGGTGATAGTTTGAATCGTGAATATACAAGTATTGTGGAAAAAGACAGAGTTGATATAATTCTTGCAAATCCACCGTTTGGAGCAAGTGTTTCTGATGGTGTTGAAACGAATTACCCTGCTCAATTTCGTACAACAGAAAGTGCCGATTTGTTTTTATTATTGATGATTAGATATTTGCGTGAGGGTGGGCGAGCGGCTATTGTTTTGCCAGATGGTTCTTTAACTGGAGACGGCGTAAAACAAAGAATTCGTCAGGAATTTTTGGAACAATGTAATGTTCACACAATTGTAAGATTGCCAAATTCTGTTTTTCAGCCTTATGCTTCTGTTGCTACAAATCTTTTATTTTTTACAAAAGGAGAGCCAACTAAAGAAATTTTTTATTGGGAACATAAGTTGCCAGAAGGTCAAAAATCTTATTCCAAAACAAAACCAATTCAAAAAAAGGAATTTGATTCTTTAAAAGCTTGGTGGAATAATCGTTTGGAAAACGAACAGGCTTGGAAAGTTGGAATTGATGTTCTTAAAAACAATGGATACAACTTGGATATTAAAAATCCATTTGTAAAGAATGAAGAAATTGTTTATTCAACTTCTCAAATATTGCAAATGCTTGGTGATTCTTTTGCAAAAAGTGAATCTTTGTTAAATGAATTAAAATCTTCGTTGTAAACCATGCACTACCACCACATCACCACCGCAACCTTTCTTTCTCGGCCAAATCGCTTTATTGCCCAGGTGCGTCTTTTTGACGGCACGGAAGAAACTGTTCACGTAAAAAATACTGGGCGATGCAGAGAGCTCCTTATTCCGGGGTGCACTGTTTATCTTGAAAAATCTGAAAATCCCAATCGAAAAACTTTGTACGATTTGGTGGCAGTGGAAAAACGCTACGACCAAGTTTCTAACTGGGAAAATTATCCTGTGGCTTTTCGAAAGCGGATGAAAAACGGCGGGGAAAAATCTCTTTTGTTTAACATCGACAGTCAAGCGTCAAATAAGGTTGTGCTAGAGTGGCTTCAAACTCAGAGCTACAGCAAAATCAAGCCAGAGTACACTTTTGGAAAATCAAGATTCGACTTCTACATAGAAAAAACTGATGAAGCCACAGAAAAAACCGAAAAAATTCTTATGGAAGTGAAGGGCTGCACTTTGGAAGTTGGGGGCGTGGGATATTTTCCGGACGCTCCAACGGAACGTGGCATAAAACATCTTAATGAAC